>SKVI01000353.1 GCA_007129525.1 Gemmatimonadota bacterium
CCCCCCCCTTCCCCCGTCCCCACAATCGTCAACGAGCCATCCTTCCACCTCCGGTAGATGTACTCGAGGACGGCCTGGGTGGCCCCGTCGGCGCGGTCCAGGTCGTCGATGAAGAGAATCAGAGGGCCGGGCCTGGCCAGGTGGCGGAAGAGTTCGAAGAAGGCGTGGGCCGTGCGCCGGCTGGCCGCCGGGGTCAGGTTGCGGTGTGGATCAGGCGGAACCGAACCCTGGTGCGTCTCCGACAGCTCGGGCGCCCACGCTACAATGGTGTCCCGCCATGGCTGTTCCAGCCTCGCAAGTTCCTCGGCCACCGATCCTCGAGTGATCAGTGACACCAGCGGAGCGAGGTCCAGAGCGTGTTCGGCCTCTGCGCATTGGGCGGAAAGGACCCGGGCGTCCGAAGGTGCGAATGCCCCGATTGCCTCCCTGGCCAGCCGGGTCTTGCCCATCCCCCGCTCGCCTGTGATCCAGATGAACTGAGCCCTGTCGGGGAGGGGAGCACGGAGAAGCGCGCCAATGCTTTGCATCTCCTCTTCCCTTCCCACCAGGGGAAGGGTGTCCCCGGCGGCTTCACCGGACTTCTGCGCAAGGTCCTGGCGCCATCGCGCCAGCTCCGGCAGGCGGGTCAGCAGGTGGACGGTGGCGGATTCCGGCTGCCACTGGTCCTCGTCCTCCCCTTCCAGCCTCGCCCTCTCGACGAATGAAACGAAGGCACCTTCCGCCTCCTCCGGCCGACCCTGGAGTGCCAACGACTGCATGAGTCGTCGCAGGGCCTCTTCCGAGTCCGGGTCGAGCGTGCGCAGGGCTCGCGCTGCCGTCTCACACTTTGGCCAGTTTGCCCGGTCCCGGGCTGCAGTCCATCGCCGGAGGGCGGAGGTGCGCACCCGGTCTCGCAGCTCCATCTGCGCCGAGAGGGTCCAGGAGGTCAGGGCCGAGGGCATCTCGCAGCGGGTCGAGTAGAGGAGGCCCGGTTCGATCAACTGTGCCGCCTCCAGCACCCGCTCCTCCTGCAGGGCTCGATCCAGGTCCTGAAAGTCGGTGCGGAAGAGCTCCGGGTTGAGCCGGTAACACGCTTCGGAGGTGAGAATCACGTCCTGGATTCCCAGGGTCGTACGGATGGCCATCACATCCTTCTGGAGCCGTTTCCGCAACGTGGCGTCGTCTCCCGACGGCCAGAGACGCGTGACGAGGATCGACGTCTCGACCGCATCGGGGGCGGCTTCGGCCAGAAGGGTCAGAAGGCTCAGTTGACGACCAGTAAGCTGGAGCCCCTCTCCCCCCTTTCGAACTTCCGGGGAGCCGAATACGCGAAGCCGGATAGAGGCATGGTCCGACCTGGCGGATTGTGGCGTCGGTGGCACCTGAGTCTCCTGCTTGCCGGGGACTGCGTCGGGCCCGGCGACTCTCCGCACGGACCCACACTTCAGGTCAATATTACGCGAGCGGCCCCATCGTGCAACGCGGGGCCGAGACGGAGGATTCGGTCTCGTCATACTGCCACTTCACTCCGCTCCGCTGAGCCGTGGTCCCCCGCCTCGTCCCGCTTCCCCGATGACCCGCTCGTCGAAGACGGGTCGGACGGGTCTTGGAGCTCGGTCTCTTTCTCCGCCTTATTCCCCGCCGGGGGAGTTGACCCCACTTCGTCCCGGGCCGTCGCCGTCTCCTCCGAGGACTTTCCTTGGTCGGATGTGTCGGATCTCGGACGTTCGGCCACCATGGCGGCAGGCGTGCTTCGGCTGGTTGGCTCGGGCTGCGAGGCGCCGTCCCCGCTCCCGTCCTTCCCTGTGCGCTCGGGAAGATGTCGCAGCGGAAGGCGCAGTCCACCGTTCTGCCACTCGGTCTCGAGCCAAGCTTCGATGAACCACTCCAGGCCGAGCCGCTTCCTGGCCACGGTGGGACGCACGCCCACCATTCGCTCCATCTGATTGCTGAGGGTGAAGCCGTCCGGGTATCCGAGGGTGCAGGCTACGTTGAACAACGGAGATTGCTTGCCCTGTAGAAGGCTCGTCGCCCTCAGGAGCCGGGAAAACTGGAGCCAATGAGAAGGAACCGGCAGCCCCCGCCTGCGAAACCGGCGTCCCAGCGCCCGCCTGGATAGATACAGTCCGCGGCAGACGGCCTTGAGAGTGGTAAGCTCACTGGACAGCTCCACGACCCGCCGAATGATCCGGCGCGTGTCCTGATCCAGGGGCATCCCCCGCCAGGTGAGGTGGTCCACCAGCTCGGCGGCAAGGTCCGGGGGCTCGCGCCGAAGTAGTGAGACCATCTCTTCCGCCGTGAGCCCCGGATGATGAGGCAGCACCGAATGGGGCCGGGCCCGCTCCGCCACCTCCAGAGCCCGCCCCTCCAGCGATGCCAGCTTGTCGCCCGGGGGAAGGACCACGACCAACGACAGACCTGGGGGCCGCTGCCGGATCCACTGGAACACCCCGCGCCCCTGGCCGCGTTTCAGAGTCCAGATCACCGCGGTTCCTCGCACCATCGTGGATCTCGACGGGAAGCTCTCCTCCGGCACGATGGGCAGGAAGCTTCGGTAGGGTGGGGGGAAGAGCATGAAGGGCGAATCAGCGTGGCTGGGCATGATCAGGCCTCCGGCCTCGGGGAAACAAAGCGTGACCCGATGTTAGGGACCGGTGGTTCCGGATCGGTTCCGAGTGCGATGCAGCCAAGCCGGCGGATACTTGCATAACCAGAACTATGGTTTTATTTCATGGCGACAGGAGTGCGGATTCCCGGGGCAACGTCCAGGGCGCACCTTGTCTCCCAGCGGACTCTCCCGCTTCGGCCGACCACCGCCTCGGCCGGGGTCGGGGAGAGCGACAAGGAGGTTGGCCATGGCAACGCAGGCAAGTGCGCACCGTCAGGGCGAGGACCTGGCATCCGGTGCGGTGGACCTCAGCGAACTCTTCAGGGAGCCGCAGCAGGAGCGAAGCCGAAAGACGCTCGCCCGCCTCGTGGATGCCACCCACAGCCTTCTGGAGGAGGAGGGACCGGCCGCACTCACGGTCACTGGCGTCGCCCGGGCCGCCGGCACCTCGGTGGGTTCCTTCTATGCCCGGTTCGACGGGAAGGAGGAGCTCATCCGCTACGTGGGCGAGTCCGCCCTGGCCCATGCCCTGGAGGAGTGGTCCGAGGCGCTCGCCGCATGCCGGGGTCCCGATTCCTCCGGAGCTCCGGACGACCTGGCTCCCGGCCTCGCCTCGCTGGTGGACCACCTGGTGCGGGCGCTCCAGTCAGGCCCAGCGGCCCGGGTGGAGTCCATGGACGGCCTGCAGGATCCGGCCCCCACCCGCCTCGAGCGGTTTCGCCGGCAGCTGGTCCAGGACCTGGAGCAACTCCTCGAGACCGCCCAGTCCTCGGACCACGCCCGATGGCTCGCCGCCCGGGGTCTCGTGGCCATGGCCAGGTCTGTGGCCGAGGAGGTCGCCCGGCAGAAGGGCGAAGCCGCGCCTGACGAGCTCGCCGGGGAAGTCAGCACCATGCTGGAGCTCTACCTCGCCGCTCGAAGGGGGGATCCAGGCCGTCGAGCGCCCGAAGAGACAGCGCCGGACGATCCAGCGTCGGAGAAGCCGGAGCCGCACGAGACCAAGGCGGAGGAGCCCGAGCAGGACGAAGCACAGCCGCACGAGACCGGGGCGGACGAGCCCGAGCCGGAGGAGCCCGACGAAGGGTCGCCGGCGGACCCGGTCGACCCCTTCGACGTCTGGGGCTGAATCCAGATGGCATCCCTCCCTGACGGTCCCTTGAAGGGCGTGCTCTTCGATCTGGACGGCACCCTCATCGCCACGCGCCGGCTCTACATCGAGTCCTTTGCCGATGCCCTGGAGCCCGTGTTGGGTGAGCGGCTCTCGGAAGAGCAGATCATGGCGCGCAAGCCGCGGGCCGAGCGGCGATTCCTCCGGGAGCTGGCCGGGGACCGGCACATCCAAGGCACGCTGGAGCGATTCTACGATGCCTACGAGGCCCGACACGACCGATCATTCGAGGGCATCTACCCCGGGGTACGGGAGCTGCTGCGGGAGCTGCGCAGCAGGGAGGTTCCCATCGGCCTGGTGACGGGGAAGAGCCGTCGGTCGTGGCAGATCACGGGGCCCCGGATCGAACTCGGCGCCTTCGACGTCCGGGTCTTCGATGAGGATGTGCCGCATCCGAAGCCGGATCCTACGGGCCTGCGCCTGGCTGTGGATGCACTGAGCGTCGACCCGAATCTCCTCATGTATGTGGGTGACTCGGTGACCGACCTCCAGGCCGCCCAAGCTCTGGGCATGCCCTCCGGAGCTGTCCTGTGGTCCAAGAAGCAGCACGAACGGGAGCCCTTCGGCCGCGAGGGCCGCAACCTGGGCGCGAGGGTTTTCGAGGACCCGTTGGGGGTGCTACGGCTTCTGGAGGGCCGCCCGCCTTGAAACGCC
>SKVI01000190.1 GCA_007129525.1 Gemmatimonadota bacterium
CGGCCTCCCGCTACGGCCTCCCCCTTTCGGTGGTGGGCCTGGGCATCGCCCTCTACCACATCGCCATCCAGTTCCAGCCGGCGCTGGAGACGAACGTTTGCGATGTGGGGGTCCCCTGTACCGCGCGGTACCTCTCCGTGTACGGGTTCGTCTCCATCCCGGTGATGGCCGCTGGCGGCTTCCTCCTCATCTCAGGCATTCTGGCGGCCCTCTGGCTGGCCAGCCGGGACGAGGAATCGTTCGAAGGCCGTTGAGGAAGAAAAGGGCCCGCCGTCGGGAGCGCACGGGCCGCGGACGACCTCAGTCCGCCAGCTCCCGGTAGTTCCGGTCGTAGTAGAGAAGGGGACTCGAGTCGTTGGCGGACCTGGTCTTCTGAACGAGCCCCACCACCAACCGGCAGTTGTCCACCGGAACCACCCGGTCCACCACGCACGCCAGCACTGCGTGAGCGCCGTCAATCACGGGGGGACCCTGCTGGGGGAAGGGAGAAGGTCCCACCGGAAACGAGTCGGTGAACCGGCTGGCCAGAGAATCCTGGCTCGCAGCCAGGATGTTCACCACAAAGATCCGGTCCTCCTTCAGAAAGGGGAGCACCTGGGCCCCCGGGCCCAGCGAGAACACGATCCGTGGGGGTCGGGCCGAAACGGAGCCCAGGGAGCTCACGGTTGTGGCGTAAATGCGACCATCATCGGGATCCCGCACGGCCACCACCGCCACTCCGGACGCCCATCGGGCCAAGGCCTCCTTGAACCGCTCCGGGTCCGTCCCGGGGGTCTCGTCTTCGTCTCCGGCGCCTCCGGCGTCGATCTGAACGTCGATGGGTCGTCTGGTCATGAGTCGAGAATCGAATGAGGAGTGAGCCGGAAGACCGTTGACGGTGCTGGGGTCCTCCCTCGCAAGGTGTCACGAAGCTCCCGATGGAGAAAGCCCCGGGAAGCCCCGGACCGGCGTCCGCGCCCTCCCCTCCCGGGGGGCCCGGCTCTCCCCTCATCCCAGTGCGCGCCCCCGTCCCTCCTTTCCCCCCAATGGTCGACCCCGTAGATTTTGACTCTCAGTCGCATACGCTACGGTATCAGTAGCGGGGACGCTCCGCGGGAGTAGCTCCGCAGGGACTGCTCAAACCCCCATCGGGAGAGATTCATGACGTCTGTACGCATCCGCCGCACGCCCCTCGCCCTCCTGCCTCTGGCCGCTCTGGCCCTGCTGTCGGTCATGGGGTGTGAGGCCGATGAGGAAGAGGTGGTCAGCGCCATTCAACTGGAAGTCAGCGAAGTGGAGGACGAGGGCTTTGCTCAGCCCGCCGGCGTCGTGGTGGATCCCGACAACGACGTCTATCTGGTCTCGCACATCAACGGAGAACCGGCGGAGCGGGACGGCAACGGCTTCATTTCGCGAATCTCTCCGGACGGTGAGGTCCTGGACCTCCGCTGGATCGATCTCACCGGCACCGACCGGGCGCTGAACTCGCCCCGGGGAATGGCCATCCGCGGCGACTCCCTCTTCGTGGCCGATATCGCCTGCATCCGGATCTTTGAGCTGGAGACAGGACTTGACGACGGGTACACCTGCCTTGACGGGGTCAGCTACCTCACCGACATCGACGTGGGTCCGGAGGGATCCATCTTCGTGACGGACGCAGGCATGGAGTCGGAGAATGGGATCCTGCACCCCACGGAGACCGACGCTGTGTACCGGATCGTCCTGGCCGAAGGCCGCCGGGGTTCAACGCTGGGACACGGCGAGGAGATGGGCAATCCGATGGGGATCGCCGTGGGAAGCCGGGGCATCTTCGTCACCACTTCCGGCTCTGGTGAGCTCTACGCCCTGACCCCCGACGGCGACAAGACTTCCATCTTTCCTCCGTCGGAGCGTGAGCTGGCCGGAATCGTGTTTCTCCCGGACGGCAGCTTCGTCTTTTCCTCGTCCAGCGACGGGACCCTCACCATGGTGGACGCCGCTGGGCAGATCACCGAACTGGCCGAAGGGATCCCCGACCCCCAGGGCCTGGCCTACGACGTGGCCCGTCATCGGCTGATCGTCACCAGCCCGGGCGAGAACCGGATCCTCTTCCTGGATCTCCCCTGACGCCGTGGGGGAGCCGCTGGGCACACCGGGGGGGTCGGGTTTGAGAGCCAGGGGTTGCGGTTGGGGTCTCGCCCTGGCCGGTATCGTGGCCGTGGCAGCCTGGCCCGTGGGCGTCCTGGGCTCGCCGTCCGCGCACCTTCTGGCTCCTTCGCCGGAGGGAAACGTCGGCGCCGACACCATTGTCACGGGCGACACCATCCCGCTTGAGCCGGTGGAAGTCACCGTCCTCCGGGTTCGCACTCCCCTTTCCGCGGCACCCATGGCCGTCTCCGTTCGGGAGGAGGAGGCGCTGCGGAGCGCACGGAGCGGCACCTTTCTGGAGGAAGCCCTCCAGGGCCTTCCCGGGGTGCAGGTCCAGAACCGGTTCAACCCGGCAGTGGGAGAACGGGTGTCGATCCGGGGCTTCGGCGCCCGAGCCCAGTTCGGGGTCCGGGGCGTCAGGGTGATGGTGGACGGGATTCCGGCCACCCTTCCGGACGGACAATCCACCCTGGAGCACATCGACCTGGGCTCCATCGGTCGGGTGGAGGCCCTCCGGGGCCCCGCCTCCGCCCTGTTCGGAAACGCCTCCGGGGGCGTTCTCTCCTTTCACACCACGCCCCCGGCAACCGAGTCGGTGAAGACCGAGGCCGAGCTGGTGGTGGGAAGCCATGGCCACCGCAAGGGCCAGCTCACCGGATCGGGCACCGTTGGCGAGACGGGATACCTGGTCTCCCTCTCACGGCTCGCCTGGGACGGGTATCGAACGGACCCGGGGAGCGACACGCAGGCCACCTACGGCGCCGCCGACCGCCTCGGGCTCAACGCCCGAGCCATTCGTCCCCTGGGTGGGGGCGAGCTGAGCGTCACCCTGAACCTCATGGACCTGGACGCCGAGAACCCGGGCTCCCTTCCAGCAGAGATGCGCGACGACGAGGACCGACCGGCCTGGGGGTTCAACATCGTACAGGGAGCCTCCAAGGAGGTCCGACAGGGGCAGGTCGGCACACGCTGGATGGGCCAGGGCGGGGGCATGGACTGGGACCTCTCCCTCTTCGCCGTGCGACGCGACGTGGTGAACCCCATCCCCTCCCACATCATCGACCTGAGCAGGGACGCCGGGGGCGTCCGGCTGCAGACCGGCCGGCTCGAGTCCACCCGCTGGGGGCCACTTCGCTGGTACGCCGGGCTGGAGGCCGAGCTGCAGCAGGACGGTCGCCTCAACTTCGGCAACGAGCAGGGCCAGAGGGGCGATCTCACCCTGGACCAGAACGAACGGGTCCGGAGCCTGGGCGTCTTTGCCCAGGGAGTGATCCCTCTGCCCCTGGAAGGAGAGCTCATGGTGGGCCTGCGACACGACCGCCACGACTTCCGGGCTCGGGACCGGTTTCCCCGGGACGAGGGCGAACCCAGCGGTACCGGCCAACGCGGGATGGACGCCCTTAGCCCCTCGGTGGGGGGACACCTCCCCCTCTCGGACAGGGTGGACCTCTTCGCCTCGGTGGGCACGGTCTTCGAGACCCCCTCCACCACCGAGCTGGCGAACCGTCCGGGCGGCGCCGGCGGATTCAACCCCGAGCTGGAGCCGCAGAGGGGCACCTCGGGAGAGGTGGGACTCCGGGGCCGGTTCGGTCTCAACTCATCGTGGGAGGTGACGGCCTACCGGACGCACCTCCGCAACGAGCTGGTGCCCTTCGAGGTCCCCGACGCCCCGGGGCGCACCTTCTTCCGAAATGCCGGGAGCTCCCGCTACCAGGGTGCCGAGCTGACCGTCACCATGGACCTGCCTGAGCTGCCGGTTCAGGGAAATCTCACCTACACCTGGACCGACGGCCGCTTCCGGAGCTTCGAGCTGGACGGAGACGCTCTGGACGGAAATCGAGTGCCCGGACTGGCACCCCACCGGGGTCGCGCAGCGGTCCGCTGGACCCCGGCTTCCTTCTTCGGCGAGCTGTCCGCCGGCTACTCGCACCGGGTCCCGGTAAACGACGACAACAGCGAGTTCGCGCCTTCGCACACGCTGGTGGAACTCCGTGGAGGGGTCCGGAACCTCGCCCTGGGCGAGGTGACCCTGGAACCCTGGCTTGCGGTGACCAACCTCCTGGACCGGTCCCACATCACCTCGGTGACGGTGAACGCCTTCGGAGGGCGCTTCTATGAACCCGGTCCCGGCCGATCACTGCAGCTGGGGTTGCGGACCGGCTTTTGACAGCCTGAGCCTGGACGTTTGACCCACCGGCGGGGATTCACGGGGATCCGGGTCCGGGGCGGGCCATGACGCCCAGGGCCTCATTCCGTCACCGCCTCCACCACCTGGTCCAGC
>SKVI01000354.1 GCA_007129525.1 Gemmatimonadota bacterium
CGTGGACCACGACACGGTGGAGGCGCTGGGGACCCGCCTGGGCCCCGACGAGTTGCAGGCCGACGGCACCCGCTCCTACGCCCGGAGCTGGACGCCGGCCCTCGACGGGGGAGAGAACGGGGGCGAAGCGTCCCTCCTTCTGCGGCCGCCCCGCCCCAGCTCGGTGGCCGAGCCGCCGGCGGACCTTCCCTTCGGCCCCTGCCGGCAGGCCGGCTCTCCTTCCCTGGCGGTGACGCCTGCCGACACCCTGGAGCTGGCCGTCGCGTGCGACCACTCGCCCCGGGAGCCCACCCAGAGCATCTGGCGGCTGGAGGCGCGCCGCCCCGATACCGGCGGCCTCATCCTCACCCTGCAGTCGTCCAACCCCGCGCCCCCGGTGATCCGGATTCCGGCCCAATGGGTTCGGGAGGAAGGCCACCCGGAGCTGGAGATCACCGTCCGGCTCACCGACCTCTACGGCTGGGTCTCGCCCACCGGCGACTACCGGGTCACCCTGGACACCAGCTGGAGCTTTCGGTGGCAGGTGACCTGGAAGGACGGCAACGACGCCCGTCAGCCAGCCCGGGCGGCGTCCGAGAGGATCCCCACGAACAGCATGATCACCACCAGCACCACGAAGAGGTAGAAGACCAGGCGGGCCTGACGGGACACCCCGGGGGGCACCCGTTCGCTGAAACCCACCACGCCCACGACGAGTCCCACCGCCAGGACGGCCACGAGCCAGATGAAGGATGTGGGCATGAGGTTACCTCAGCCCCACCCTGCGCCGGCCAACCCATTCGGCGCAGAGGAGGAGAACGAGAAGAAAGTAGGGCGCGGGATGGGTCCGGAGGGGTTGGCCGTCCCTCCCATCCCCCTCCGCCACGACCTCGGCGGGGGCTGGAGGCTCCGGCACCGGATCCAGGGGCGGCTCGGCCAGCACGCCGCTCCACGGCTCCACCTCCACCTCCCCGGCGCCGGAGAGGAGCTGGGGCTCGCCTTCAGGGAGCTCCGGGGGAAGCTCCACCTGGCCCTCCCAACGCCAACGGCCCGGGGGGAGAGGGTCGCTGGTCCCCCGACCCGCGTCGTCCAGGCGGACCCGCCGCTCCTCTACGGGTGACTCCGCATCCGCGGGCCGGAAGCGGAGTTCCAGCTCCCGGCCCGCCCCCCCCGACACCTCCCAGCGAAGGGGGTCGTCCAGGGCCACCACCCGCTCCAACGGGCGCACCTCCCCGGCACCGGCCAGGGGCGCGTCGTCGGCCAGGAGCCAACCGGCCACCCCGGACCAGAGCCCCCGGTAGGCCTCCCGGGGATCGCCGCTCCGATTGCCCCAGCGCCAGAAGCCCTGGGCCAGCGCCACCGCGCTGCGGCCGGCGGCGCCCTGCCGGAGCACCAGGGCCGGACGGGACTCCCCTCCCCGGGGTGAGCGCACCAGGAGCACGGGAGCACCCCCGTCGGCCCCGGCGGCCCGGAGATCGCTGAGGGGGGGCAGGGATCCCAGAGGAAGCCCCGCCAGGTACGCTCCCACCGGCGAGGGGGGGAGGTCGGGGTTCGGCATCCACTCTCCGTCCCGAGGCTGGGCCGGGGAAACGGAGGCCAGTCGGGCTCCTTCGGATCCCGTGGGAAGGTGGATGACCCGGGGATGTTCCGTCACCGCTTCCCGGAGCCACACCGGCACGCTATCGCCCCCACCGTGGGCCACCAGGAGACCGGCCCGGGGGACCCGCTCGCGGAAGTGGTCCGTGGGGACGATTCCCACGGGGTCGTCGCCCCGGACCAGGGGAAGCCAGGCGTCGTCGCCCACCCGGAGATATCCCTCCCCGTCGAGACCGGTGGCCGCCTCCAGGACCGGGAGCAACACCCGGGGCTCCCAGTCGGGCTCCAGCGACACAAGGACGATTCCCCCCGCCGGCGGTCCCACCCGCACGTAGCGCACCCGGCGGTCGTCCATCCCGAAGACGTCCCCCTCCAGCTCCACCGAGGCCCGGTAGCGCACCATGCCGGTATCGGCGGGAGGAGGAAGCTCGAGCGCGAGGCGGTGCGGCTCGCCGGCCCGGGGGAGGGGCACCCGACGACGCTCCACCTCCCGCTCGCCCTCCTCCACCCGCACCCAGACGGAGTCTCCCTCGTCTCCGCCCTCGCCAAAAAGGGTCAGGCTGCCCCCGACCTCCTGGTCGGCCGCGACCCGGCCCGGCAGCTCCAGTCCCAGCACACCGGCATTCCTCACCGGCTCGCCCAGTCGCTCCACCCGGACCGCAACTGGAAGGCCTTCCAGTGCCCTCTCCACGGCAGCGGCGGAGGTCCGGAGAGGCGAGAGCAGGATGATGGAGTCGGCTCCGGCCTCGGCCAGTCGGACCAGGGAGGGGCGCAGGTCGCGCACCGGGGGTCGGGGCGCCGCCTGCGCCAGGCCCGTGGCGTCGATTCCCTCGGGCTCGGGTCCGGCCAGCGCCAGGCGTGCACCCTCCCGGGCCTCCGCGGTGGCCCGCTCCACCGCGTGATCCCTGAGGGATCCACCGTCGGGGTGGGGCACGTCGAGGGCCCGACTTCCGTCCACCAGCACCCAGCGATGGCGTTCCGCCCCGCCCGGATCCCCATCCCACGGCAGTGCCGGATCCACCAGGAGAAGCGCCACAAGCAGAAGCGCGGCGGTCCGCAAACCCAGGAGCAGGCTCCGACCGGGGGCCGCTGGCTCACGGCGAAGATACAGAAAGGCGGCAGGGACGACACCGGCCGCTGCCAGGAGAAGGAACAGCAGGAGGGTGGTGATCACGATCCTTTCAACCCCGAAGCCGTGGCCCCGGGCGTCACACTCTAGTCGTCGACGACCAGCAGGCTGGTGCCGGCGGCGTTCTGCTCGCCGTCCGCCGCCGCTCGCCTGAGCTCAGGCGCCCCGGGAAGGGTCTCGAGCATGGCGTAGCGGACCCCGAACTCCGCCTCCCAGCGGTCACGGGCGTCGTCGGGAATGGGGTCGCCGGCGGGGATGTCCACGTTCAGCGGATCCACCGGCTGGCTGTGGCGGTGCATCTCGTAGTGCAGGTGGGGCCCGGTGGCCGTTCCGGTCATTCCCACGTAGCCGATGACCTGGCCCTGCGAGACCCGACCTCCCGCCCGGACGCTGGAGGCGAACCCGTTCAGGTGGGCGTAGCGGGTCATGAACCCGTTGGCGTGCCTGACTTCGATGAGGTTGCCGTAGCCGCCCCGTACCCCGCGGTGCGTCACCACCCCGTCGGAGGTGGCCATGACCGGGGTCCCGGTGGGGGCGGCGTAGTCCACGCCGATGTGAGGGCGACGGTCACCGTAGATGGGGTGGAGCCGGTTCATGTTGAAGACCGACGAGATTCGCCGGTACTCCAGGGGAGCCCGGATGAAGGCCCGCCGAAGCGACTCACCCTCCAGGTCGTAGTAGCCGCCCTGTCCGTCGTCGTGCAGGTCGAACCAGACGGCGTAGAGGGGCTGGTCGCGGTTCACCAGTTCGGCGGCCAGGATCCGGCCGGTACGCATGGTGCCGTCGGGACGGACCTCCCGCTCGAAGACCAGCCGGTAGGCGTCGCCACTCTGGATCTGCCGCGAGAAATCGAGCTGCCACTGGAAGACCCGGTCCATGAGGTCGATGACCCGGGCCCGGTCGCCCCGGGGCATCTCAGCCAACTCCGGGTTCATGACCACCGCGCTCCAGAGGTCCCGCTCGATGACGCCGGCCACCTTCATGGTATCGACCCAGACCGGCGTCTCGACGGTGGCGGAACGCCAGCCGAAGTCATCCCGCTCGAGCCGCACCAGCTCGTCGGGGTTGATGGCCACGTCCACGCCCCGCACCGTCTCGGCACCCCGGATCCAACGGAGGGTGATCTCGGTGCCGTCACGCATCCGGGCCGGGTTGGCCTGTTCGCGGAAGGCCAGAAGCAGGGAGTGCTGCTCGGAGGGGGATAGATCGGCCTGGGCGAGGATCCCGCCAAAGGTCTGGCCCCGGTCCAGGGTCTCCACCCGGACCTCCTCGGCGGCGGCGGCGTGGAGGGGCTCCAGAACCCCTGCCTCAGGGGTGGAATCGGAGAGGACAGGGTTGAATGCGATGAACCCCAGCCCCAGCAGGGCACTGATCCCGAGGACGGCCCCTGCGGGAATCTGGACTCTTCGGCTCATGTGGATTCGGGCTTGAGTTCCTGTATGTCAGTCCATCTGCCGGCGAATGAAGGTGGGGATGTCCAGCTCCCCGATCTGGCTCCGGTCCACCTTGCGCTCCGGGGGACGGTTGAAGGGAACGACCCCTTCTCCCGAATCCCCTCCGGCCGCCGCCCGACGGGGTGCTTCTCCCGAGTGGGGCTGCGACCTGGAGCCGGACGAGGAGCCCTGTTTGGCGGACCGCTGGGGTCCGCCCGGGCGGCGGAAGTCGGGCCGGATCACC
>SKVI01000321.1 GCA_007129525.1 Gemmatimonadota bacterium
CCTTAACCGCAACCTGTCGCGGGTCCTGGAGCGTCGCCTACTGGACCAGGCCCGCATGGACCTCCACGAACTGCCTCTGGCGGGCTGGTCCCGGGCGTCTCTGGGTGCCGTGTGCGCCTGGCTCTCCGAAGCGGTGGACGAGTCCCGGATCCGGGATCTCCTCCCCGGGCTGGCGCTGTGCCGGATTCCTGGAGGGCTTTCGAGGATAGGGAACATGGGGTGGCCTCCGCCGGCTGCGTACGGCGTACTCAAGCCGCTCTTTACGCCCCACACGGACCTGGAGCGCGCCAGAGCGGTCGCACCGGAGGGCTCCCTCCCGCTTCCGTCGGAGCTCCCACGGCTGCTTGCTGCGAAGAAGACGGAGGCCGCCATGAAGTTGGCGCTGCGAACGCTCCGGGCGCACGGGCTGGTGCCCCTTCAGCGATCCGTCGAGGTCCGCAGCGGGCTGGGGCCGGTCCTCCTTTCGGCTCTCCTGGTGCCTCTGTCCACGACCGACCTGAAAGCGCTGCTCGAACGCACCTTCGATCTGGAACCTCACCAGTAACCGTTCTCACCTTTCGACGACCCGAACCCAGGATCAACGAACCATGGCCATCGACCTTTCCGTACTCGACGACGCTCCTCGCCTCCTCATGGAGGCAACCCTCCAACCCATCCAGGGGACCCGGTTCCAGCCCACAGGCTTTCCCGATCTCGGTGCGGCGACGTACAAAGGGCCCAACGACGTAGACATGCTCCTGGTGGAGTCGGCCCAGAGCATGGCGAACCGACTGGAGACGGTCTGCTGGGACGAAACGGAGGACGACTGGGTTGCGCCCCTCAAAGGGCTCCCGGTGGTTCAGGTCATCGATGCCGACGGCGAGCCCCTGACCAACTCGGTTCTTGAGGCCCACCGGCTGAACTCGCCGTATATCCTTGAGGGAAAGGACAAGTCCGTGTTCGACGAATTGAAGGCCGAACTGGCGGACATGGAAGAGGGGCGGGTGGACATCCGGAAGCTTGCGCGGACGTTGCTGAGAGTGGACACGAACGCACTTCTGCACGGGGTGTTTCTTGCGAAGAAGGACCTTGCCGGCGGGCGTTTGCGTCTGCCGCGCTCGCTGTCGTCCTTCATCGAGGCGGAAGGAGTCCAGGTGGCTGCAAGTGGAGGGGTCAAGAATGATGTGGTCGATCCGCGGGGAGATACCTCGAAAGGCTTCGGCAACGTCCCCTTCGCCCGGGACGAGTACGTCGCCGAACGGATTGTGGCCTACTTCAACCTGGACCTGGCCCAGATCCGGAACTTCGGGATGGGGCGGACGGTCGAGCGGTTTCTCGTCGCCTTCGCTCTTTACAAGGTCCAACGGTTTCTCGCCACGGGCCTCCGGCTGAGGACGGCCTGCGACCTCGAGGTGGTGGAGCTTGCCGTCACCCGGCCCGAGGCGTTCGAAGTGCCGTCCCTCTCTGCCCTCGAAGAAGCCCTGCCGGTCCTGGTCCAGGAGATGGCGGACGATGGGCTGCTCAGGACCCCGCCCGTCACAACCGTCACGTACGAGAAGTGAGGCGGGACCGCCCATGACCACCGTCATCGCGTTCCGCTTTCCCGGCGGCCGATACCACGCGACGCCCTGGGGCGCCCACGTGAACGAGGGGGAGGTAGAGTGGCCGCCGTCTCCGTGGAGGATCCTGCGCGCCCTCATCGCCACCTGGCATCGGCGGGTGGGCGACGAAGTCGTGGCCGAAGACGAGCTCACCGCCCTCGTCCATGCGCTCGCTGGAGCCAGACCCTACTACGACCTTCCCCCGGCGACTCATACCCATACCCGCCACTACATGCCCGAGCGGAAGGGCAGGGGCGAACGAAAGACTCTGATATTCGACGCCTTCGCCCGGCTCGACCCGTCCCACGATCTGGTGGTCGCATGGCCCGATGTTGAACTAGCGTCGGAACTATGCACGGCTCTCCGGCGCCTCGTGGAGTCGCTGGGATACCTCGGAAGAGCTGAAAGCTGGGTGGAGGGTCGTCTGCTGGATCAATGGAATGGTGCCTTCAACTGCGCCCCCGCTGAGAGCGAGTCGGCGCCGCGGTCCGACACAAAACTGATCCGGCTGCCGGCACCTCGTCTGCCTGAGGACTATGCTGAGTGGCGAGATCGCAAGGTCGAGGAGTTCGGGCTGGAGAAGCCCCGATTGAAGCGGGAGAAGCGGCTCCTCGCCACCCTCCCGTCCCGCCTTGTCGATGCAATGCGGGTGGAAACCCAGCAACTCCAGGACCAGGGTTGGAGCACGGCCCCCGGTATGGAGATGGTTGCGTATCATCGGCCGGAAGCGGCACTTGAAGTCGCTCCTTCCTCTCCTACGGTCCGGAGCAGGAGGGAGCCGGTGGTGACGACCGCCCGCATGGCCATCTCTGGAAAGCCCCTGCCCCGGATCGAGGATGCCATCAAGATTGGCGAGGTCGTGCGCCTCGCAGCGATCCAGAAGGCCGACGAGGGAAGCGGTCCGGACGGGGCCGTGCCGCCGGTGCTCTCCGGGCACGAGATGCCGGAAGACAACCGTCACGAGCATGCGTTCTATCTCCCTGAGGATGCATCCGGCGATGGACGTATCGACCACGTGATCGTCCACGCCGATGCGGGGCTGAACCGCGCCGCTGTGGGCGCACTCTACGAAATCGAGCGCATCTGGCTGGATGAGGGCTCGGAGTGGAGGGTCGTGCTCGAGGATTACGGGACGAGAGAGGAGTTCCTGCACCGGCCCTACCTCGATTCGGCGGACACCTGGGTATCGGTCACGCCCTACCTTCACCCCTGGTTCCGCAAGAAGGGATTCCTCCAGCCCGAGCAGCTGAGGCGGGAATGTCGGATGAGGGGCCTTCCGGAACCGGAGGTGGAGCGACGACGCACCGTCTCCGTTCACGGAAAGGAGCTGCGGCCCGTGCACTTCTACCGCTTCCGGAGTCGCCGCCGCCGCAGCCGACAGCCCGATACCCAGGGAAGCTTCTGGCGGCTCGCCTTCCCCGAACCGGTGTCCGGCCCGCTGGCTCTCGGCTTCGGTTGTCACTTCGGGTTGGGCATCTTTCGGGCCGAGGAGGTCTGAGGTCCGATGGAGCGGCAGGCCGATCTCCTCCCGGTTCGGATGCTCAACGAGTACGCCTATTGCCCCCGGCTCTTCCACCTCGAGTTCGTAGAGGGGCGATGGGAGGACAATGTCTACACCGTGGAGGGTCGGGACGTACACCGCCGGGTGGATCGGTTCGGGGACGTCCTGCCGGCTCCGGTGCCGGATGACGAGGCGCCGGTCGAGGAAAGTGAAGAGGAGCCGCCTGAGATCAGCCGGTCGGTCCACCTCACGTCAGAGAGGCTGGGGATTACCGGAAAGCCAGACCTGGTATCCACCGCCGGGGATGAAGCGGTTCCGGTGGATACGAAGCGTGGCCGTCCTCCCAATAACCCGCAAAGAAGCTGGGAGCCGGAGCGAGTTCAGCTCATGGCGCAGGGCCTCCTCCTCCGGGAACACGGCTTCCAGACCGATCATGGGGTCCTCTATTTTGCCGGATCCCGAACACGGGTGGATGTGCCGTTCACCCCGGAGCTCGAGGCCCGGACGCTGCGGCTGATCAGTGACGCTCGCACCGCAATGCGACGCTCGGTGATCCCGGACCCCCTGGAGGACAGTCCCAAGTGCAACGGTTGCTCCCTCTCTGGCATCTGTCTTCCGGACGAGACCCTGGCCCTTCGGGAAGTCCCCCCCGATCCGCCGGAGGACGGCTGGGCTGCTATTCGGCGTCTTTACCCGGCCCGTGACGCTTCCGTGCCCTTCTACGTCCAGGAGCAGGGGGCAAAGGTAGGAAAGAGGAAGAACGTCCTCGTGGTGCGGAAGGACGGGGAAGAACTGGGCTCCGTGCGCCTGAAGGACGTCAGTCAGTTGGTGGTCCGGGGCAATGTGGGCGTGAGTCCTCAGACCGTTCGGCTCCTCTGTGAGGCCGAAGTGCCCATCGTGCACCTGTCCCGAGGGAACTGGTTCTACGGAGTGACTCAGGGCATCACCCTGCGAAACGCCTATGATCGGGCAGCGCAGTTTCAGGTAGCGTTGGACCGGGAGCGTTGTCTCGAGTTCGCGCAGGCGGTCGTGGCCGCAAAAGGATCGAACCAACGCACCCTCCTCGGACGAAACGCTCGGCCAAGGCCTGCCCAGGCCCTGACCCGGATGAAGGTGATCCTCGGGAAACTGGAGGGAGCTGGTGAGATGGACGAACTCCGCGGCCTGGAGGGAAATCTGGCTTCACACTACTTCCGCAATTTCTCACGCCTGCTCCGTCCTCGCGACTTCGATTCCGAGTGGGATTTCGAAGGACGCAACCGAAGGCCCCCGA
>SKVI01000322.1 GCA_007129525.1 Gemmatimonadota bacterium
TGGGGCCGCCCTTCCGCTTCCACCCCTTCCGCTTCCATCCGTGAATCCACTCCTTCATTCCCCGAACCAGGTACTGGGAGTCGGACACGAATCGGACCCGGCAGGGACGCTTCAGGGCACGGAGGCCCTCGATGGCGCTGTGGAGAGCCATTTGGTTGTTGGTGGTGTCGTTGTCGGAGATCCAGTAGTCCCTCCGGACCCATCCGTCGCCGTCCCAGAACTCCACCAGGCCGGCGGCGCCGCCGGGGTTGGCTCGGCCCTGAAACTGATTTCCGAGGCAGGACTCGTCGGCGTGGATCTGTACCAGGGGAAGAGATTCGGGTTGGCTCACCAGAGCTCCATTGAGGCGTTTCGGACGGGGTTCCCCTCTCGGGGCCGGTCGAACCAACCAGGTTCGCCGCCGGCCGGACGAGAGCGGGATGGACCAGAAGATTAGAACGAGTCGCCGGGAAGGGAAACCACCACAATCCATTCGCCTTGACTGGCTCGGGTTCGCCGGTAGATTCCGGACACTGTGAACCCGCCCCCACTGGGAGTTGAATTGAATCACCCATCCAGACCTGCCTACCTTCTGCTGGAAGACGGCCGACGCTTCGAAGGACAGAGCCTCGGAGTAGAGGACGTGGCGCTGGGGGAGGTGGTCTTCAACACCGGTATGACCGGCTACCAGGAGATCCTCACCGACCCGTCGTACACGGGCCAGCTCGTGACCATGACGTATCCTCTCATCGGCAACTACGGGGTCACGGACGAGGATCGGGAGTCGCCGGAGCCGCAGGTAGCCGGCTTCATTGTCCGGGAGGCAGCCCGTCGGCACTCATCGTGGAGGGCGTCCGGTGGGCTGGAGGGTTACCTGGTGCAGCACGGTGTGGTGGGCATCTCCCAGGTGGACACTCGAGCTCTGACCCGACACATACGGGACCGGGGAGCCATGCGCGGTGGCATCGCCCCGGCCCGCGTGGCGGAGGAGGAGCTCATGGACCGGATCCAGTCGCTCCCGAACATGGAAGGCCTGGATCTGGCCTGTGGCGTGTCCACCACCGCCCGTTATGAGGTGCAGGCCGTGGGGGAGGAGCGATTCCACGTCATGGCGTACGATTTCGGGGTGAAGGCCAACTCGCCCCGCCTGCTGGCCCAGCGGGGATGTCGCGTGACCATCATTCCGTCGTCCATCACCGCCGATGAGATCCTGGGGGAGGACCCGGATGGGCTCTTCATTTCCAACGGGCCAGGCGATCCGGCGGCCGTGGACCGGGCACTGGACGCAATCCGGAGACTGTCGGAGACGGGTATTCCCATCTTCGGCATCTGCCTGGGTCATCAGCTCATCGGCCGGGCCTTCGGCGGCGAGACCTACAAGCTTCCGTTCGGACACCACGGCGTGAACCATCCGGTGAAGGCGCTGGAGCGGAACACGGTGGAGATCACGTCGCAGAACCACGGGTTTGCGGTCCGGGGTGCGGCCGACGAATCGGTTCCGGGCGCTCCCGATCTGCGGGTGACCCACCGCAACCTCTACGACGGGACGGTGGAGGGACTCAAGCATTCGTCCCGCCCGGTCTTCTCCGTGCAGTATCACCCGGAGTCGGCCCCGGGACCACACGACTCGCGATATCTCTTCGATCAGTTCGTGGAGCTCATGGAAGAAGCCCGGTCGGTTCGAGAGGAGACGGCCTCTCGGGCTTGACCTTGGGTCCGGGCGCACGTTACCCTAGCGCCTCTCATACAAGACGATTCTATCAATACTGGATTCGCTCGTTGAGCGGATCTGCACACATGACCGGCCAGCCGGACGAACCCGGCGGGAGGGGTGGATGACGAAAGCGGATCTCGTGGACCAGGTGGCCGAAGCCATCGGACCCGGCGTTACGAAGAAGGATTGCGCGTTGGTGGTCGATGGCTTCCTGAACGCGGTCAAGCAGGCCCTGGCCGACGGAAATCACATCGAAATCCGGGGCTTCGGGACGTTCAAGGTCCGGAAGCGGAAGCCCCGCAAGGCCCGGAACCCCAGGACGGGCGAGACCGTGCAGGTGCCGGAACGGCACGTCCCGGTTTTCAAGCCTTCCAAGCACTTCCGGGCCGATGTGTCCGAAAGCGCGGCGGCAAGGGAAGAGGGCTGAACGGCCTCCTGGCGCCCTGAGGCACCGACAGCGACTCGCGGCCTCGATCCCTTCTCAGTCCCACCAGGGATTCTTTCACTCCCCACCCCAGGGGTTGTCGGCAGGTGCCGGATTCCTCCCACCTTCGAGTTATGCCTGCCCCCGTGTCGCGATCGTTTTTTAACGTCCTCCCGCTTACGCACATCTGATCACCGGTGACGGCGAAGAGGAGGGAGGCCACGGACCCGACCCCGGACGACGGGGAGCTCGTACAGCGAGCCAAGGGTGGCGACGCGGCAGCCCTCGATCTTCTCCTGGATCGCCACCAGGGCGTGGTCTACCGATTTCTCCTGGGACTCCTCGCAGACGAGGACGCCGCGGCCGATGCCGCCCAGGAGACCTTCGTGAGAGCCCTGACGAACCTGAACGGATTCAGGGGAGACGCAGCATTCCGAACCTGGATCCTGGCCATTGCCCGAAACGAAGCCCGGGGGATGGCCCGGCGCAGGAGCCGTCGAAGAGAATCGGCTCTGGACGACCTGCCGCCGCCGGCGGCCGCCGGACCGAGTCCGGAAACCCGGGCGCTGCGGAACATGGAGGTTCAACGCGTGCGTGACACCCTGGCGAGGCTGCCGGAGAAGCAGCGAATGAGCGTTTCGCTCCGGCTCTTCGACGGCCTGAGCTTCAGGGAGATTGCCGAAGCCACCGACTCCACCGAGGGGTCGGCCCGGGTCAACTACCATCACGGGATCCGTCGCCTCAGGGAGTGGCTGCATGACGACCAACGGACATAACGGGATGAACGAGACAAACCAGCCGGCCTCCGGCGTCACCGCATGCGATGACGCCCTGGACCTGCTTCCCCTTCGGGTTGCGGGCGGGCTTGGGGTGCGAGACGCTCGCGCGTTGGAAGACCATCTGAGCCGATGCGCCAGCTGTGCGGCGGAGGTGGGGTTTCTGGAGGAGGTCGTCCGGGCCCGTCCCGAGGTGCCTCGGGGGTTCAAGGCGTCGGTTCTGGGACGGCTGCGGATCGACGAATCCGGGGTTACCGAAGCGGCGCCTGCCCGGTGGAAGGCGCTGGTGGATGGCTGGATCGATTCGGAACGGCGTGTAGCCGGTTGGGGGTGGGGGCTTTCGGTGGCGGCCCTCCTCGTTCTGGCCCTGGGGATCGGGGTCGTATGGTTCGAGGGCCCCGCCGCCAACGGAGACGTCCAACTGACCGCTGCGCTCCTGGCCCCGGAGGAGGAGATGGTGGAGGAGTGGATGGTGGCGGGAGCTCCGGTCCTCGACGGGCTGTCCGATGAAGTCCTCCTGAGTCTCATGACGGAGATGGACTGATGAAGACTGTCCATTGGTGGTTGCTGTCGTTCCTCATCTCTGTCCTGGTACTGGGCGCGCCCGTCAGCCTTGCGGCCCAATCAGGCCAGGCCGGGCCGGGCCAGGAGTTGAGCAGGGAAGAGATGCAGGCCCGGATCCAGGCCCACTTCGAGGAAAAGCTCAGCCGGGAACTCGGGCTCGACGCCGAGACCCGGACCGAGGTGTACGAAGTCCTCGAATCAATGCGATCCGAGCGGAGAGACCTCTTGCAACGCAAGCGAGCCCTCCACGCCCGCCGGAAGCAGTTTCACGAGGAGGGGGGAAGTCAGCGGGAGGCCCGGCGAATCCTGGCCGAGGCCCGGGAGATCCGCTCCATGGAAGCCCGCATCGAGTCCGAGGAGGAGGCCCGACTCCTGGAGGTGATGTCGCCCAGACAGGTTCTCCAGTTCCAGGTTCTCCGGGAGGAGTTCAACGAGCGGATCCGCCTCATGCACCGTCCCCATCCGGATCTGTTCTGACCCGCTCCGCACCGCGCCCGCTTCAGCTGCCTCGTTGGCGCCCACGAGGGCCGAAACGTGGCCCACGTCAACGGTTTCTTGCCGTTGACACCCAGGGGGGTCTCGGGTAGGTTCCGGCGGTTCCGGAATCGTCCCAAACCCCACTCCCCACCAAGTGAAGCGAATGCGGAAAATCACCGTCGTAGGAGCCGGAAATGTGGGCGCCACCGCCGCCCAGCGTCTGGCCGAGCTCGAGATCGCCCGCGAAGTGGTCATGATCGACGTAGCCGATGGAATTCCCCAGGGGAAGGCCCTGGATCAGTGGGAGAGCGCCCCGGTGGAGGGCTTCGATACCCGGGTCACCGGCTCCACCGACTACGAAGCGGCCCGGGACTCCGAACTCTTCATCGTCACCGCCGGGATCGCCCGGAAGCCGGGAA
>SKVI01000369.1 GCA_007129525.1 Gemmatimonadota bacterium
CCCGAGTGATGACCTGGTAGCCCCTGGCCTGGTCGGCAGGAGCGAAGGGGTGCACCCGGGAGAAGGCGGGCCAGCTCAACGCCATCATCTGGACGGCGGCATTCAGCTTCATGGTGCACGAGCCCAGGGGGATCATGCTGGTGTTCAGCGAGAGGTCCCGGGATTCCAACCGCCGCATGTACCGCAGCATCTCGGTCTCGGAGTGGTAACGATTGAAGACCGGGTGCTCCATGAAGGGCGTGGTGCGGCCCAGCGTTCGGGGGAAGGCGGGCTCGTCGGAGAGCTCCACCGCCAGCGCCGCCGGCTCGGGGGCCTCCTCCCCCTCGGGAGCGAAGAGGGCCAGCAGCTCGGCCATGTCTTCCGACTCCACCGCCTCGTCCAGCGCCACCCCCACCGTTCCGTCGCCGAAGTCCCGGAGGTTGATCCTCTTCTTCCGGGCTCGGGTCAGCACGGCGTCGGCATCCGGGGCCGCGGGTCGGATCCGGAGTGTGTCGAAATAGCTCCCGGTGAGGATCTCGTGGCCCATGGACTCCAGGCCGCGAGCCAGGAGACGCGTGAGGTCGTGGATGCGGCGGGCGATCCTGCTCACGCCCTCGGGACCGTGGTAGACGGCATACATGCTGGCCATGATGGCCAGAAGCACCTGGGCCGTGCAGATGTTGGAGGTGGCCCGCTCACGCCGGATGTGCTGCTCTCGCGTCTGCAGCGCCATTCTCAGCGCCGGGTTCCCGTCGGCATCAACCGAGACCCCGATGATTCGCCCCGGGATGCGCCGCTTGAACTCCTCCCGGGCCGACATGAAGGCGGCGTGCGGGCCGCCGTACCCCAGCGGCACTCCGAAACGCTGGCTGTTGCCCACCACCACGTCGGCACCCACCTCACCGGGAGGCGTCAGCAGGGCCAGGGCCAGCAGGTCCGAGACCACCGCCACCCGGACCCCGGCCCCCCGGGCCGCCTCCACCGCCGGCTCCAGGTCCCGCACCTCGCCGTCGGTGGCGAGTTGGGCCAGCAGAACGCCGAAGGCCGAATCATCGATGGCGTCGAAGCCGCCTCCGTCGCCGAAGAGCTCCTCCACCCGAACCTCGATGTCCAGGGGGCGCGCCCGGGTCCGGACCACCTCGATGGTCTGGGGGTGGCAACCCGCGTCCACCACGAAGACGTTCCGGTCTCCCTTCGCCACGTCCAGGAGCAGCCCCATGGCCTCGGCGGCGGCGGTACCTTCGTCAAGGAGCGACGCGTTGGCGATCTCCAGGCCCGTGAGATCCATCACCGCGGTCTGGAAGTTCAGGAGCGCTTCGAGCCGGCCCTGCGAGATTTCAGCCTGATAGGGCGTGTACTGGGTGTACCAGCCGGGGTTCTCCAGGACGTTCCGGAGAATCACCGGCGGGACCACGGTGTCGTGGTACCCCATGCCCAGGTACGACCGGGCCGATGGATTGCCCCGGGAGATCTCCTCCAACCGGTTCAGAAGGCGGACCTCGGAGAGGGGCTCGTCAGGAAGGCCCGGGAGCTCGTCGGAGCGGATGGCCGCCGGAATGGCGTCGTCGGCCAGCTCCTCGAGCGATTCGTAGCCCAACAGCCCCAGCATGGCCTCGATCTGGGCGGCGTCGGGGCCCAGGTGTCGATCCACGAAGCGGTCGGTTCGGGTCAGGGGGAAGGAGGTCGGGGCTGTATGGTCGGAGTCCGTCTTCGAGGTCATGTCGTTTCTGGTCGGTGCGATGGAGTGGAGCCGAGGGTCACGGCCCTCGCCTGCAGGTGCCGTGCGGTCAGTCCTCCCCGATGAGCTTGGTGTACCCCGAGTCGTCCAGAAGGTCCTCCAACTCGCTCTCGTCAGTGACCTTGAGTCGGACCATCCACCCGTCACCATACGGGTCCGAGTTCACCAGGGCGGGATCGTCGTCCAGGGTGGTGTTCACCTCCACCACCTCTCCGCCCACGGGAGCATAGAGGTCGCTCACCGCCTTCACTGCCTCGATGGTCCCGAAGACGTCTCCGGCCCCGAAGGAGTCCCCTTCGGACGGGAGCTCCAGGAAGACCACATCGCCCAGCTCCCCCTGGGCATAGTCGGTGACGCCGACGAGGTAGACCCCGTCCTCGTCGGTGGGCTTCAGGTACTCGTGCTCTTCGCTGTAGAACAGGCCGGCGGGGACATCTGACATGGGACCTCCGGAAGGATGGGTTCGGGAGAAAGTGTCTGGGGTCTGGCTCGCGTGGCTGAATCCAGGCGCGAGGTAGCCTTCGGAATAGAGTTTTTCCCAGAAGCGTCGTCAAGCGAGGAGGGGGCCCCCCGCTGGATTTCCGGAGCTCGATTGGCCAGATTCATGGGTTGTCGGAAGGCTCGGCCCGTGACGGCCTTCCGAACACCGTCCATTCAATCTCGGACCGCAACCCGAGCGCCGGAGGCGCCCCCGATGTCCACGATCCTGACCGACGGAACCCGCCCGCCCCTCACCCTTCTCTCCGATGAAGAGCAGATGTTCCAGGAGGCGGTCCGGGACTTCGCCACCTCCGAGATCGCACCCCGGGTGGCCCGGATGGACGAAGCCCAGGAGATGGACGCGGACCTCATTCCGCAGCTCTTTGAGCTGGGCCTCATGGGCATTGAGATTCCCGAACGGTTCGGCGGAACCGAGAGCTCCTTCTTTACGTCGGTCCTGGTGGTGGAGGAGCTCTCCAGGGTGGACCCGGCGGTGGCCGTCCTGGTGGATGTCCAGAACACCCTGGTCATCAACGCCCTGGCCCGCTGGGGCTCCGACGAGCAGAAGGAGCGGTTCTTTCCGCCTCTGGCCCGGGAGACGGTGGGTGCCTACGCCCTCTCGGAGGCCGGCTCCGGATCCGACGCCTTCGCCCTGGCCTGTCGGGCCGAGCAGGACGGTGACGAGTGGGTCCTGGACGGACAGAAACTCTGGATCACCAACGGTGCCGAAGCGGAGCTCTTCATCGTCTTTGCCACCGTGGATCCGGACGCCGGATACAAGGGGATCACCGCCTTCCTCGTAGAGGGCGACGCCCCGGGCTTGACCGTAGGGAAGAAGGAGGACAAGCTGGGCATCCGGGCGTCGTCTACCACCGAGCTCATCCTGGAGGACTGTCGTGTGCCGGCAACCAACGTCCTGGGTGAGGTGGGGAAGGGCTACAAGGTGGCCATCGAGACCCTCAACGAGGGCCGGATCGGAATCGGGGCCCAGATGGTGGGCCTGGCCCAGGGAGCCCTCGACCACACTCTCCGTTACGTACAGGAGCGGGAGCAGTTCGGCCGCCCCATCGGGAAGTTCCAGGGGGTCCAGTTCCAGTTGGCCGATATGGCCACCGACATCGAGGCGGCCCGGCTCCTGGTCTACAACGCCGCCCGTTTGAAGGACGCTGGCAAGGACTTTCTGGTCCCGGCGGCCATGGCCAAGCTGCACAGCTCCCGAATCGCCCAGACGGTGTCGTCCACCTGCATCGACCTTCACGGGGGATACGGGTTCACCCGGGAGTACCCGGTGGAAAAGCTCTATCGCGACGCCAAGATCGGCACCATCTACGAGGGAACCACGAACATGCAGCTCCAGACCATCGCGAAGCTGCTTCTCCGGTGACGGGACCCGGTGTGGGAACCGCCCTCCTCGCCACCATGCCCGT
Source organism: Gemmatimonadota bacterium (assembly GCA_007129525.1). Classification (GTDB taxonomy): domain Bacteria; phylum Gemmatimonadota; class Gemmatimonadetes; order Longimicrobiales; family Gaopeijiaceae; genus PWLA01. The sequence continues at coordinate 3,625 of SKVI01000369.1, forward strand.
GGTGGTTCTCTTCTTCGGGGGCCTGGGCATCGGGGAGCTGGCGGTCATCGTCCTCCTCCTGCTCCTCCTTTTCGGCTCGCGCCGGATCCCGGAGATCGCCAGGGGGCTGGGACAGGGCATCCGCAACTTCAAGTCGGACTTGAAGGACCCGGAGCAGCTCGAGGACGGTGAAGAGCACTCGGAGGAGGAGAACCACGAAGGGCGCTGAGGGAGCCTCTTCCGCCGCCGGAGCCAGCCCGGCCTGGATGCGGCTCACCATCCTCTTCCTCACCGTCTTCGTGGACCTGGTGGGGTTCGGGATCGTCCTCCCCCTCCTCCCCTTCTACGCCGACCGCTTCGGTGCCAGCGGCACCCAGATCGCGGTCCTGGTCTTCTCCTACTCGGTGGCCCAGCTCCTGTTGGCTCCGGTGTGGGGACGACTCTCCGACCGCTTCGGCCGGCGGCCCATCCTCATCATCGGGCTCCTGGGCTCGGCCGTCTCGTACGTGGTCTTCGCCTACGCCGGGTCCATCCTGGCCCTCCTGGTCTCGCGAATCATGGCCGGCGGGGGTGGCGCCAACATTCCCGTGGCCCAGGCGTACATCGCCGACATCACTCCACCAGCCAAGCGGGCCGGCGGAATGGGCCTCATCGGAGCCGCCTTCGGGCTGGGATTCA
>SKVI01000266.1 GCA_007129525.1 Gemmatimonadota bacterium
CTGAGGAGCTCCCAGAGCTCCCGGAGCAGGGGGTCGGTGTCCCGGCGGCGGGACAGCGCCTGGGCCGCCTCCATCAGCGGGCCCTCCTCTCCGGCCTCGTGGAGGAGCCGAACGTCGTCCTGCAGCCCCGGTCGGAGGGCCTCCCGACGCTCCTCGTCCCCCTCCAGGTAGAGGGCGATCCGCGTGGTGAAGCGGTCCCGCATGCTTCCCCGGCGTCCGGTGGCGGCAGACTCGGAAGCGTCCGTCCCGGCGGGAGCCACCTGGTCCAGGAGGTCGCGGAGGGAGCGGGCGAGCCCCGAGATGGGCGGGGGCGAGGCATGGGAGCGCTCAGACACGGCCTACCACTCGTCCCGGTGGAGGCGCCGGTCGTCGAAGCTGGTTCGGCCCTGGGCGCCCACCGCCCGCACGGCCACCTCCACCGCCTCCAGCTCCGAGGGAACCTGGACCCGGGGCTCCGTCACCGGCTCCAGCTCCACCCACTCACCGTCCGGGGTCTGCACCCGGACCTGGTAGGCGGTGACCATGGCCTCCGGCGCCGGGTCCCAGGCGAAGGCCAGCTCGGCTTCCTCCTCCACACGGTGCAGTCCCGTCACCCGTGACGGCCCGTCGGCCAGCGACATGATGCTGGCCACGGTGGTCCGGCTCACCGCCGCCACCAGCCGCTGGTTGATGGTCCAGAGCTCGTCGCTGTGCTGGTGGTAGTGGGGGTTGTGGAGCACCGGGTACGACCCGATGCCGCCCACGATGTCGCCGTAGGCGTCAAAGAAGACCGCCGCGTCGGTGCCCCGGTAGTAGCGGGCGTCGTAGGTGATGAGGTCGCTGAACATGTGGGAGGCGGCGTGCTGGATGTCCCGGATGCCGTCGTTGGAGTACCGAATGGTGTTGTCCAACCTGTGACTCCGGGTGAACCCGATCATGTCGTTGTTCAGGACGCCGGCCACGTGGAGTCCGTCGGCCTCGGCCCGCCGGACGTACTCCCGAGCGCCCAGGAGCCCCGCTTCCTCGGCGGTGAGGAAGACGAACTGGATGGTGGCCCGCTGGGGCCGGTCCGCCAGCACCCGGGCCGCCTCCAGGAGCGCCGTGGTTCCCGAGGAGTTGTCGTCGGCGCCGGGGCTCCTCAGAACCGAGTCGAAGTGCGAGGAGATGAGGTAGATCAGCTCCGGGTTCTCGGTGCCCGGAAGGGTGGCCACCACGTTGGCGGTCCGGACCCCTCCCGCCCGCCCGCCGGCCTCGAACCACTGGAGCTCCGGCTCGTACCCCCAGCTGGCCAGCGTCTCGGCCAGGTACTCGATGGCCTCCTGGTTGCCGGGATCAGCGGCCCACTTGGGCCCGAAGGAGTAGAGGGCCTCGGCGTAGTGGTAGATCCGACCCACCGAGACTGCGTCGGCGGCGGCCCGGACCTCGTCGGCGATGGGGGCGAAGTGCTCCCGCCCACGCTCCAGGAGGTCCCGCTCGTGGGCCAGGGCCGCCTCGAGCCGTCCCACCACCTCGTCGTGAGACACGGTCCGGGTGAGATCGACCCAGAAGACCGCCCGCTCCGGGGCGATGGTGTCGCCGTCCCGCTCGGCCACCAGGAGCACGCCCCGGGACAGCGGGTCGGGGACCCACTCGTACTCCGGCGCGATGGTCCGGAGGGTGTTGTTGTGGAAGAGCCGGTAGGCCTCGCCGGACTCCAGGTCGTTCAGGTACGAACGGCGATGCCGGAACTCGCCCTTCATCCCCAGGAGCTGCGTGTCGGAGATCCAGGCCGGAAACTGGTCGTGCTGCACCTCGCGGGTCACCTGCTCCACCTGCGGCTCCCCCTCGCCACCGGCAGGGACCGAGGCCGTGAAGAGCTCCCAGCGGACCCGGGGCATGGCCTGGTAGGCCACCCGGCTCCCGTCCGGCGCCACCGCCGGGTTGTTGAGCCGGTCGGAGGTCTCCACCAGCGTCAGGGGGCGGGGCGCCGAGGCGGAGAAGCCGGCGTCGGGAAGGCGAAGGGCCCGGAGCCGGTTCTCCCCTTCGGGGCTCGAGTCCAGCCAGGCCACCACGCTCCCGTCGGCGCCCACCGAGGGGGAGCCTCCGGAGAAGGTGGTGAGGCGGCCGGTCTCCAGCTCCAGCACCCCGGGCCCGGTCTCGAGAGTCTCGGTCTCTGCCTGGCCCTCCGGCACCGAGAGGGGGGACTGGCTCACCCGGGAGAAGACCAGGTACCGGCCGCCGGCCACGGGCTGAGGCTGGGCCGCGTGCCCCTCTCCCAGCTCCAGGCGCTGGGGGGTCCACTCCGGCGACGCGAGCCGGAAGATGTGAACCCGGTCGCCGTCGCCCTCCCGGCCGGCGTTGAGGTACAGCTCCTCCCCTTCCGGGGCGAAGGTGACGGCCACCGGCCGGAGGCCGTCCAGGGCGATCTCCCGGGCGTCGTCCGTCTCCAGGTGGTGGATCCGGAGGCGGTCGTCGTCGAGCCAGGCGAAGTGTCCGCCGGCGGAGAGGGAGCCGGTACGAGCTGCGAACCCGTGAGGCTCGCCGGGCAGCTCTCCGGCCTCGGGGGTGGGGGCCACGAAGGTCATCCACTCCCCATCCACCTGGCGGCTCCACTGGATGAAGCGGCCGTCGGGCGAGATGGCCAGGGTCCGGCCGTCGTCGTCCACCTCCAGGACCGGGTGGAGCTCGCCCGTCAGGAGCGCCACCTCCTGGGCGTGGCCCTGGCCGTCAGGCCCACCCAGGACTTCCAGGTATCCCTCCACCGCCTCCACGTAGCGTCCTTCGTCCCAGGCGAAGTACGCCTCCTGGAGCGCCGGCGAGGGCTGCGCCTGGCCCTGCACGGTGGCCGGCAGGGCCAGGGCCAGCGAGAGTATGACGAGGCAGGCGCCCAGGCACGGGCGGCGGATGGCGGAAACAGGCAAGGACGGCATGTAGGTCTCGGTACCGGGGTTCGAGGTGTGGGGTGACGGGGCCGCGAAGGGGACCCTGCAGGAGAACTTTCGCCCTGGCCCCGAGGTACGCAAGCGGGAGATCACCTCCACCACCCCCACGGATCCAAGCGGAGGACGCCATGGTCATCGCCCTGAAGCTCCTTCTGGCCCTCCTGGCCGGCCTCACCCTTCCCGGTGAACTGACGGCCCAGAGCCAGGACGCCTACGCCTTCACCGACGTCACCGTCATCCCCATGGACACGGAACGAGCCCTCCCGGGCCACACCGTGGTGGTGCGGGACGGCGTCATCACCCAGGTGGGGCCCACCGAGACCACGCCGGCGCCGGACGACGCCACCGTGATCGCCGGCGAGGGCCGGTATCTCCTTCCGGGCCTGGCCGAGATGCACGCCCACGTCCCCCCGGGCCAGGACCCACCCAGGGAAGACATCGAGGAGACCCTGTTCCTGTACCTGGCCGGAGGCGTCACCACCATCCGGGGCATGCTGGGCGCGCCCTACCAGCTCGAGCTCCGGGAGGAGCTGCGGCGAGGCGAGGTCCTGGGACCCCAGTTCTACGTGGGCGCACCCTCGGTGAACGGGAACACCGCACCCACGCCCGAGGCCGCCGACTCGCTGGTCCGGGCCCACGCCGAAGCCGGGTACGACTTCCTGAAGATTCACCCGGGGGTGCCCCTGGACGCCTGGGACCGGATGGTTGAGGTGGCCCGGGAGGTGGGGATCACCTACGCCGGTCACGTGCCCGGCGACGTGGGGATCCACCACGCCATCCGGACCGGGATGGCCACCGTCGACCACCTGGACGGGTTCGTCCAGGCCACCCGCATCGACGGGCTGAGCTTCGATGAGCGCACCGCCCTCTACAGGGCCACCGACCCGGACAAGCTGGACGCCCTGACCCGGGAGCTGGCGGAACGGGACGTCTGGCTGGTGCCCACCCAGTACCTCTGGAATCTGCTGAACGGCTACGTGGATCCCGATTCCATGCTGGCCCGGCCCGAGTTCCGCTACATCTCGCCCCAGCAGCGTGAAAACTACCGGGCACGGGCCGAACAGAATCGCCAGAACCCCGAGATCACGCCCGAGTCCCACGAAGCCCACGCCGAAATGCGCCAGGAGTTCCTGGCCGCCGCCCACCAGAGCGGGGCCCCCATCCTCATGGGCACCGACTCCCCCCAGCTCTTCATGGTCCCCGGCTTCGCCATCCACCGGGAGCTGCCCCTGATGGTGGACGCGGGGATGACCCCCTACGAGGTGCTGGTCACCGGTACCCGGGAAGTGGCCCGGTACGTGGAGGAATCCCTGGGACAGCCCGGGAACTTCGGTACCGTCACCGTGGGGAACCGGGCCGACCTGCTCCTGGTGGA
>SKVI01000103.1 GCA_007129525.1 Gemmatimonadota bacterium
GGGGGCCGGTGGTGGACGACGGCGCTTCGGACCGCGTTCCTGTCGGTGAGTTACGGCCTGCTCCTGGCCCTGGGCGTGGCGGCCCTGGCCGGCTTCCTGGTGTTCGTCTGGCCCTTGTGAGACTCCAGGATCTCGCTGACGGCAGGGCGAGGGCCGGGGCCACAAGAAGAGTGAGTTCGGACGACATGCCGTGCGGGTGGTGGGCCGGACCGGCCGTCGCCGGCGTCTCGAACCGATACGGGTGCCGTCACGAAACGTTACAAGCCTGAAGGGGCCGGAAGGTTGGCGTGCGGCTCCGATTCTCAGGTCGCCGGATCCCCGTCCAATGGAGGCACCTCCAGAAGTCCGATCAGAAGCGATGCCTCCAGCGTGATGGCACCCTTCACGGCTTCGGCCTGGCACGACCCTGGCAAGATCCATGGGAGAAGCCTTATTCTGATCGTGGATGGACCCGGCCGGGGCCAGTCCCCGAGAGCGGCGGGCGCTCTCGTGTACGCCGACCTGGCCTCCGGGCCCAGCTGCCACCGGAGTGGCCCCATGCCGTCACACCTGCTGATCGTCGACGACGACCCGTCGGTTCGGGCATCGCTGGCCGACGCCCTCCAGAGCCCGGGTCTCGGGGTGAGCACGGCCAAGGACGGGGAGGAGGCCCTGGCCCTTCTGGGCGAGAGCCCCGTTCACCTCGTCCTGACGGATCTCCGCATGCCGGGGATCGACGGGGTGGAGTTGCTGCGGCGGATCCGGGCACGCGCACCGGCGGTGGACGTCATCCTCATGACCGCCCACGACGACATGCCCAACGTGGTGGAGGCCATGCGGGAGGGGGCGCGGGAGTTTCTGGTGAAGCCCCTGGATCTCCGGGAGCTGCGGAGCCTGGTGGAACGAGTCCTGTCCGATGGTGCCCCGGGTGCGGCGGGGGATGAGGAAGGCGCCGGACGGCCCCCCCGGGCTGACGACCCGGAGGAGTACCGCCTGGACAGCCTGGTGGGTCGCACCCCGGCCATGATCCAGGTCTTCAAAGTGGTGGGTCAGGCCGCCGCCAATCGGGTCAATGTCCTCATCCGTGGCGAGAGCGGCACCGGGAAGGAGCTCATCGCCCGGGCCATCCACTTCAACTCCCCCGCCGCTTCCCGGCCCTTCGTGCCGGTGAACTGCACGGCCATCCCCGCCACCCTCCTGGAGTCCGAGCTCTTCGGCCATCGGAAGGGAGCTTTCACCGGAGCGACCTCCGACCGCAGGGGGCGTTTCGCCGCCGCGGGTCGGGGGAGCATCTTTCTGGACGAGGTGGGAGACACCCCCATGGAATTCCAGTCCAAGCTCCTGCGGGTCCTGCAGGAGCAGGAGTACCATCCGGTGGGAGCCGACCGTCCGCAGCGTACCGAGGCCAGGGTCATCGCAGCCACGCACCGGGACCTGGAGGAGGCCATCCGCGAGGAGCGGTTCCGGGCCGACCTCTACTTCCGACTTCGGGTGCTGGAGATCCGGATTCCGCCCTTGAGGGAGCGGAAGGACGACATCCCCGAGCTGGCGCGTCACCTCCTGGGACTCATTGCCCGCACACTGGAGCACCCGTGCCCGGCGCTCTCGCCCCGGGCCCTGGAGGTACTCACCGAGCACGACTGGCCCGGCAACGTGCGGGAGCTGGAAAACGCCCTCACCCGGGCCCTGGTGGTGGCCACGGGTGACACGATCCGTCCCGACCACCTGGACCTGGCCGGAGCCCCCGCTCCCCCTCGTCCCCCTCTGCGGAGCCTGGACGAGGTGGAGGGCGAGCACGTGCGACGGATCCTCGAGGCCACGGGGTGGCACAAGACCCGCACCGCCGAGATCCTGGAGATCTCCCGGCCCCGCCTGAACCGCCTCATCGCCAAGCACGGGCTCGAGGCGAAGCCCTGAATCGATGCTCCGAGACCTGGAACTGGGCCTGGGCGCACGACTGATCCTGATCATCCTGCTGGTGGCAGTGGTCCCATTGGCCCTGGCCGGGACCTGGCTGACGAGGGATGCGGGGCGGTCCGGAGAGGACCTCCTCCAGCAACGCATGGAGGGCTCCCTCGCGGGATTGTCCAGGGAGCTGGGTGCCCACTGGCTCCACTCCCGGAGCATTTTCCTGGACCTGGCTGAATCTCCGGAGGTGCTGGACCGATTGAGCGGCAGCGGGAATGACGATGGGGAGCCGGCGTCTCCGAGAACGCTGGACAGCCTGAGGGGGATCGCCCACGAGGTCATCGTCCGCGACCTGGAGGATCGGGAAGTCACCCGTTTCAGGCCCGCGGACCCGGGCGAGCTGGGGGGCCTGCCCGTGCAGCTTCCCGTCCACGCTCCCCTCACCGGGGAGGTCATCGGCTCCATCGAAGCTCGCCTGGCCCTGGAGGGAGTCCTCGTCCGGGCCCCCGAGTGGACGGCCAGGACCGGGGGCGTGCTCGGTATCATGGAGCCCACAGGTGAGCGGTCGATTCTCCCCACCCCGTTCGATCCCCAGCTCCTGGCCTCACCCCGGTTCCTTCTGGGAGGCGAGGAGTGGATCACCGTCCACCGCACCCTCTCCGACCCTCCGGCGATCCTGGTGCTGGCCTCGCCCCTGGAGCCCTTCACCGCACCGTTCAGGGAGGCGGCACGGCGAGGGATCCTCCTCCTCCTGGCGGTGGCCATGACGGGGTTCGGGGTCGCCGCCCTCCTTACCCGGCATTCAACCCGTACCCTGACCGAGCTCCAGGAGGCGTCGGCGGCTGTCGCCCGGGGAGAGCTGGAGCGACGGGTGGATGTAGCGGGCCCCCGGGAAGTCCGACAACTGGCTCGAGCCTTCAACACCATGGCGGGACGACTTGAGCGGACCCTGGACGCCCTTGCGAAGCGAGAAGCGCTGGCGGCGGTGGGAGAGTTCGCCTCGGGCCTCGCCCACGAGCTCCGGAATCCCCTTACCGCCATCAAGCTGGACCTCCAGAGAGTGGAGGAGGTTTCGGATGACGAGGAGCGGCGGAAGGTCCTGTTGGAGCGGATGCTGGACGCCATGCAACGGCTCGATCGAACCGTCTCGGGGGTGCTCCGGGTGGCGGGAAGCGGTCGGATCCGGCCCCGGCCCATATGCGTGGGAGAGCCCCTGGCTGCGGCGCTGCGGTCGGTCCACCCTGTACTGGAGGAGCGCCGGGTGGATCTCGAAGCTCCCCCCGATCCCGAGGCGCTTCCCGGTGTCGTCGGCGACGGGGCCGCGCTGGAGCAGCTCTTCTTGAACCTGATCCTGAACGCAGCCGAAGCGCTGGACGATGAGGGGCTCCGTCGGATTGCGGTGGAGGTATCGGGACCCGAGGCCGACGGCTCGGTCCAGGTCCGGGTGCAGGACACGGGGCGGGGGATTCCCCAGGAGGAGCTGGATCGGATCTTCGAGCCCCTGTACTCCACCAAGGACGCCGGCACCGGACTGGGGCTCGCCATTTCCCGGCGCATTGCCCGGGCCCATGGCGGAGAAATCACCATTGAAAGCGAGCCGGGGAAGGGTACCACGGTGACAGTCACCGTTCCCCGGGCCGGGGCGGCCCACGACGAGGACGAGGCCGCCCAGGACGACTCCGGGCCGCCAGAACCCCGCCCGCGACCGCACTCCCCTTTCCGGCCGGACTCCTAATGCGTAACGAATCGTTCGGTGCGAGGGAACGTTCCGTGTCGCGGACCCGACCGGAAGAGTCTTGGGACGAACATGCTAAAACCAATGTCAGACAGGTCTTATGGTATGGTCGGGTCTTCGGCACGGATCTGGCTTGAACTGAGGGCAGATTCCTCTTTCAAGCAGGAGGCTGAAGAATGAAGACCATGGGAAGCGCTGCCACCTTGTTCCTCCTTCTTGCCACGGGCCTCTGGGTCCTGGCGCTCGGGGATCCGCTCCCGCGGGAGTCCGGAGCGGCGGCCGCCCCGGCGGCTGCATCCGGAACTCTGGAGAGCACCCCTCATCCCGGCGCTGACTCCCTGGCGGTCCGCCGCATTCTCGCCGAGGCCGACGGACTCCACGTCCCCTCCCCCGACGGCCGTCTCATGGCCGGCATGGATCGCGCCGGAAACGTGATGGTGCGGGAGTTGGAAACCGGTGACGTTCGGACGCTCACCGACGACGGCCGACTGGACGAAGGTGGTCCCTTCGCCTACGGCTTCATGTTCTCGCCGGATGGGGGTCTGATCGCGCACCTCTGGGTGGGTGCATCGGGGGAGTCGTCCCTACGGGTGGTCGATATCGAGACGCAGGAGGTGCGCGAGATCCTCCCGGACCGGGAGTCCGTGA
>SKVI01000338.1 GCA_007129525.1 Gemmatimonadota bacterium
CGGGCGGGCATCGAGATGGCGGTGTGGGATCTGCACGCCCGGCTCCTGGGCATGCCCCTCTGGGAGCTCCTGGGAGGGCGGGGCGAGCCGCTGGAGGTGGGGGTGAGTGTGGGGCTCCAGCCCTACGACGACACCCTCCTCCGCAAGGTGGAGGCGTACCTGGAGGAGGGCTACGCCCGGATCAAGCTCAAGATCAAGCCGGGGCGGGACGTGGAGATGCTCCGGGCCGTCCGGGCACGCTTCGGTGACGTGCCTCTCATGGCCGACGCCAACTCGGCCTACACCCTGGCGGACCTCCCCCTCTTTCGGGAGCTGGACGACCTGGGGCTCACCATGATCGAACAGCCTCTTCACCACGAGGACATCCTGGAGCACGCCCGCCTGCAGGCCGAGCTCGCCACCCCCATCTGCCTGGACGAGTCCATCCGCTCGGAGGCCGACGCCCGCCTGGCCCTGGAGCTGGACGCCACACGGGTCATCAACATCAAGCCCGGGAGGGTGGGGGGACTGGCAGAGGCCCGGCGCGTGCACGACCTCTGCCACAAGCGGGACATCCCGGTCTGGTGCGGGGGCATGCTGGAATCCGGGATTGGGCGGGCGCACAACCTGGCGCTGGCCACCCTGCCCGGCTTCGTGTTTCCCGGAGACATCTCCGCCTCGAGGCGGTACTGGGAACAGGACGTGGTGACCCCGGAGTTCGAGCTGGTGGATGGGCGGATGCCCCTTCCCGACGGACCGGGCATCGGCGTGGAGCCGGACCTGGACCGGATCGAATCCCTCACCCACCGGGTGCAGGTGTTCGGAGGCTGAGGGCGCGAAAGGACCCGGCGCGCCCCGCGCGGCCTTCCGCTACCCGCCCGGGAAGTCGAAGCTGCGGCTGCGAGCCTGGTACCGCTCGGCCGGCAGGCCCAGCACCCGCACCAACAGGCGCTGGAGTCCCCGCCCCAGGGCCGATCCCACGCCGCCGCCCTCCCCTCCCTCCATCGCCGGGCCCATCTCACCCCGCATCCAGCGACGGAGTTCGTCCAGGTCCGAGAGGGAGAGAGTTTCCACCTCGAGCCGGCCCAGGTAGTAGTACCGGCCCGGGCGCTCGGGTTGCAGGGGAACATGGAGACGGTCGGAGAGGATCTGGGCGACTTCGGTCAGGGTGGTGGCCGAGAGGGTGGCACCCCCGGCCGTTTCCACCAGGTAGGTCCGCTCAAGGGGATCCCGGCGGACCGAGGCCCGCCATTCGTGCCGTCCCTCCTGGGCGTCAATGAAACGATCCCGCCAGAGCTCGGTCACCACGAGGATCCGCACCGGCAGTCCCCGTTCCAGTGAGCTTCGCAGTCCCGGCGACTCCAGGACAGGTCCCAGCCGCGCCTCCACACCACCGTCGTCGGTGCGAGCCTGCAGGACCAGCGGATCCTGTGCCGCAAGCCCGGCCGGTCCCTGGACCGGCCAGGTGGCCAGAAGCACGAGGACGGCCCAGAAGAGCCCCGAGGGAGATGGAGCGAGACGCACGGTCCGTCAGAATCGGTGGCTCAGGCGGACGAAGAAATTCAACTCTTGTTCCTTCCGGTTCAGGGGGTAGGCCCAGTAGAGTCCCACCGATCCGGTGGCGAGCCCCACACCGATGTCCCCCCGGAGGGGAGCGTCGGGTCGCTGGGCGAAGCCCTCGGCGTTGCGGGCCCAGCCCCGGCCCGCATTCACGAAAACGGAGAGGGTTGGCTGAATACGCAGGAGCCCGGCCCACTCCGAGCCGGCTCGTTCCTCCGAAAGAGGGTCCCAGACCAGGGGGAGTGCCTGCTGAACTTCCACCTGGGCCAGGCTCACCCGGTCACACCCGTAGGCGGCGAAGGCCGGCCGGCCGGCTTCCTCGTCGGAGGCGGCGGCATCCACCGTCTCCATCTCCCGAGCCCCGCAGTCCACCGCAAAGCGAGGGTGGCCCGGGAGCGATCCCTCACCGCCCAGGGCCGACTGAAACTGCGGGGGAAGGGGAGAGCTGCCCAGAGAACCGGCTCCGTGGACCCGGAGCTTCAGGTTGGTGGAGGGGCTGACCCGGGCATAGCGCCGGATGTCCGCGCTGGCCCAGGTGAGGCGGGAGAAGGGTCTTCCCTCGTCGGGGTCCAGGCGGACGCCGGAGGTGGGGTGGAAGGTAGTGCGGAGCCGGCCCCCCACCTGCTGGGTGGCCCGCACCTCGGTCCACCATCCGTCGCTGGGGTGGTCCGGGTCGTTACGTGAGTCCCAGAGGACGGAGGCCTCGAGGAAGCGGCCCCGGCCTTCCCCCACCGCCGCCAGCGGTCGCCAGGGATCGTCGCCGTCCCCCAGGGTCCAGGGACCGCCCTCGGCGATGAAGGCGTGTTCCTCTTCCCGGAAGGCGGCCCGCAGTCGGACGGGGAGACGAATCGGTCGGAGCTCGAGGTACGCCGACCATCCCTGAGCTTCGTAGTAATCCCGGTAATCCCGGCGCATGAAGAAGGTGGCCAGGGAGGTCTCCAGATTGCTTATCCCCCGGGTCTCGATGGGCTCGACCCGGGAGTAGGCGGTGAGGCCGGCCGACATGGTGCCGCGGCCGCCCACGGCCTGATCGGCGGTGAACTGGTAGCCCATTCGTTCGGTGTCAAACGAGAGTCCCGCTTCCGATCGCCAGATTCCGAAGGCCTCGACGGAAAGGGGATTGCTTCCGCCGGTGGTGAGGAGCGGGCCGAACTGCACCGGGAGGCCCTCCACCCGGTTGTAGGGACCCGCCGCCCGGACCGTCACCCTGGAACGGCCGAATCCCAGGTCCGTATCCAGGAAGTGGGTGGGGATGCGTCCACTCTCGTCGATTCCCTCGAGGCGGCCTCCCCTGATCCGGTAGTGCAATGGCGCGGGGTAGACCAGAGCGGGGCCGCCCAGGCTCGCCGCATCGACGCCCGACGCCTGCCCGCCCACCACCAGGACCGAGCCATCTACCCGGGCCCCGTCGGCCAGCTCCAGCGACCCGTTCACCACCATCAGCTCGCCCTGGATCCATCCTCCCAGCTCCAGGTCGCCTCCCAGCACCATGAGGTCGCCCTGCACCGTGCCGCCCGGGGGAATCCGGGTGTTGCCCTGCACCCGCATGGTGGCGGGGGCGTTGGCCAGCTCCAGGATCCGCTCCTGCACCTCCTGGGGTAGAGGTCCCCGCACCACGTCCTGGCCCGAGAGGGGTTGGGCCGGGGCCCAGAGGCCCAGGGCCGCCAGGAAGAGGGAGAGGGCCACCAGGGGGCCGCGTGGCTTCAGCTCAGTCGCTCCCATCGGATGTTCGCTCCCGTCAGGACAATGGATAAGGTCAGTTCGGCGATCATGCAGGGGGCGCGGGCCGGTGCACCGACTCAGCCGGAGTCCCGCAGCCCCAGCCGATCCATACGGCGGTACAGGTTGCCCCGGTCGGTCTGGAGCCGTCGGGCCGCTTCGGCCACATTGCCGCCGGCCGCCTCCAGCGCGCCCCCGATCAGCTCCCGCTCGTAGTCGTCCAGCCGGTCCCGCAGGCTCCGGGGGTCTTCTTCCCGGTAGGTGGGCACGAGCCTGGCGGAGCTTCCCGCGCCACCATCGGAGCCGGTGGGCCCCGAGTGGAGAAGGTGTCGAACCTGGTGGTCCGACACCGACTCGCCTGGGAGGAGGATGGCCATCCGCTCCAGGAGGTTCAGAAGCTCGCGCACGTTGCCGGGCCATGGGTGTCGAGCCAGCACCTCCATGGCGCCGTCGTCCAGCGTGGGGGCGGTGAGGCCCTGCCGAACCCGGAGCCGGGAGCGAAGGTGCTCCACCAGAACCGGGATGTCTTCCGGACGCTCCCGGAGGGGAGGCATCTCCAGAACCACTACCTCCAGTCGGAAGAGGAGGTCCTCCCGGAACCTTCCTTCCTCCACCTCACGGCGCAGCTCGCGGTTGGTTGCCGCCAGCACCCGAACGTCCACCTCCAGCGTCTCCTGGCTCCCCACCCGTTGAATGACGCCGGACTCCAGCGTACGCAGGAGCTTGGCCTGCGCCCCGGCCCCCAGGTCGCCCACCTCATCCAGGAAGAGGGTGCCGCCGTGGGCCAACTCGAAGCGTCCCCGGTGCCGCTGGGTGGCTCCGGTGAAGGCTCCCCGCTCGTGACCGAACATCTCCGACTCCACCAGTTCGCTGGGGATGGCGGCGCTGTTCACCCGAACGAAGGGACGACCTTCCCGGGAAGAGAGGGCGTGGATGGCCGTGGCCGCCAGCTCCTTGCCCGTTCCGCTCTCGCCGGTGATCAGGACCCGGGC
>SKVI01000343.1 GCA_007129525.1 Gemmatimonadota bacterium
CCTCGGCCAGCAGCGAGATGAGCCGGTGCTGGGCCTCGTCGTCCAGGGGATCGGCCTCGACCCACCGGCGCGCCACCGCCAGGGCGCCTGCAGCGTCACCCGCAGCCGTACGCACCTCCGAAAATCGCCGACAGAGCTCCCGGTGGCGTCGGGCCAGCCGGGAGCGCCAGGCGGCGACCCACGACTCGAAGGCGGGAGTGGTGCCGGGATGGCTTCCCTGGAGGAAGGGGCCGTGATAGAGCTCCAGGGCCTCCTCGTCCCGAGCCTCATCCACCGCTCGGAGGAAGTCCAGCGCGTCGACCTCCACCTGGGAGGAAACCTGGATCCGCTCTCCCTGTGTACGACTCCAGTCGTCACCCAGCGTGCGACGCAGCTCGTACAGGGTCTGGCGAAGGGAGTGGCGGGCCCGCTCGGGATCGCGCTCCGGCCAGAGGAGTCCGAGGAGCTCGTCCCGGGTGGCGTCGCGTTCCAGGGCCAGGTAGAGAAGCAGCGCGCAACGCACCGGCTGCTGGGAGAGCTCGTGGATCTCATCGCCGGCTCGCACGATGCGCAGGCCCCCGAGCGTACCCACGTGGATGCGCGTCATGGGGAAGGCCCCTGTCGGGAGCCGGATCGGCCGGCACCGGGAGACATCCTCTGGATGGCCATGGCAAGAAGAAATCTAGGCGCACCGCAGGAGCGGGGACAAGCGGCGCGTGGGACGCTCTCCTCAGGTCCGACGTCAGGGGTCCTCAGGCACCGGGAACTGGGGGATGTAGTCCGTGGGCCCCTCCCTGGCGTGGGCCGCTGCCTCGTACCAGCGGGGCAGGGTGTCCTGGAGGAAGGCCTCCTTCTGGGCCCGCTGCGCCTCCATGTCGAGGCCGATGTAGGCCTGGAGCGCCTCCTTCTCCCACTCCGGCATGGGAACGGGGTGCTCCACCCCCAGGCGCGAGAGGATCCGGGCCAGGTCGGAGCGAGCCTCGCCGGCCATGTCCAGCGCCGCCCCAAGGAGCCGCCCGGATTCCACCGGGGCGTGGGCCGCCGCGCCGTGGGAGGCGGCCACGAAATCCCAGCGCCACTGGGCGCTCCGGATCAGCTCCAGGATCGGCTCCATCTCCTCCTCCGTCGCTCCTGCGTCCCAGGCGGCGCCGGCTTCGATGTGAAGGCGCGCCAGAACCCGCTCGGCCCGTCGACGGAGCTCCACGATCCGGTCCTGGTTGCCATACACCCTCTCACGGAGGTCCGCCTCGCTGCCGCCGTGACACACCATGCATGACTCAGCCATGTTGGCCAGCGGGCTTTGGATGTGGTGGTTCGTGAACTTGACCCCGCCCTCCCGCCGGAAGGGCATGTGGCAGTCAGCGCAGGCCACCCCCGCCGCCGCGTGGGTTCCCACCTGGAAGAGCTCCCAGTCCGGGTGCTGGACCTTCAGCATCGGGGCCCGGCTGATGGAGTGGACCCAGTCTGTGTGCCCCACATCGTCGAGGAAGGCCTCGGCCGCTTCGGCCCCGAACCCTCGCTCATCCCAGGGGAAGACCAGGTAGTTGCCGTCGCCCCGAAAGTAGTACTCCACGTGGCACTGGGCGCAGACCAGGGAACGCATCTCCTGGTGCGTGGCCCGCTCGATGTCCCGCCCCATTCGCTCCCATGCCTCGATGAGGGCGGGGCGGGTGATGGTGAGGCGCATGGTTTCGGGGTCGTGGCAATCCTGGCACCCGATGGGATTGGCCACCTCGGGACCCAGATCGCGCCATGACTGTTCGTAGAAGCCCTCCACGCCGTACTCGTCCATGAGCCGGGGCACGTCGGTGCTCTTGCAGCTGAAGCAGGTGGCAGGCTGGTCCAGGTTCGTGCGAAGCGTGCCGTGGAGATCCTTCATCGCGTAGTAGTGGCCCCGGATCTGATCGTAGTCCCGGGCAAAGGCGTAGCCGGCCCAGAGGACCACCATCTCCGGGTGCTGGGCCAGCATGTCCCGGTGACGCGCTCCGCCCCATCGGGACACGAAGGTGGTGTCCAGCGTCTGGAGGTAGGTCTCGAACTGCCGGGGGAACTGCTCGCCCCACACGGCGTTGCGGGGCTCGAACTCGGGGAGGGGTCGTATCGGGACACCGGTGGCCACGGCCTCACTCCGCCGCTCGATGATGGATGCGGCGAAGAGCCCCACCCCGAAGACCAGCGCCACCGTAAAGATGAACAGGAACCAGGCGAACCAGGGTTTCTTGGCGGCGAGTTCGGCGATGTTCATGGGTTCGGAAGTCCTCCGTTCATGAGTGTCCGGAGCCATTCAGGTGAAGCGAATCCAGGAAGGGGAACGTGTTCGTAGGGGACGGCGGAGAGCCCCCGGACCTCACCGTGGGGCGTGGCCCGGTGACAGTGCCAGCACCGGACGCCGTCCACGCCGTCCAGGTCGTCTCCCTTCGCCTGCAGGAGGTGCGTGTCGGCCATGGGGGAGGCGTGGCAGCGCACACAGTTCTCCTGGACCACGCGTTGGCCGGCGGGGTGGATCCGGATCACCTGGGGTTCCAGGCGGAAAGTGAACATGAATGCGTGGCGGGCCCCGTCCGACGCCTTGAAGGCGTAGTGGCGAAGATAGTTGTCGTGCGGCACGTGACAGTCGTTGCATGTGGCCACCTCCCGGTGGGCGCTGTTGGCCCAGGTGACGTACTCGGGCGCCATCACGTGGCAGTTCACGCAGGTGGCCGGATCGTCCGAAAGGTAGGAGGTGGCCTGGGAAACGTGGGCCACCAGTGCCCCGAGCCCTACCAGTGCCCCCACGGCGAGGAGCACCGGAAAACGCCAGGCCGGAGGAGGAATGAACGGATCGAGGAGCCGCCGAAGGGCACCGGGACGGCCACCCCCGCCCGAATCTCTGGCTTTCCTCTCTTCGCTCACGCTCCCCTTCCCTCCATCATCGTCAAGAAAGCTCCCGGCGAGGACCGGTAACACCCGTATGTTCGCACGTTAACGAAACCTGAACGGATCGTACAAGTCGGTGGGTTGAAGGCACCTCTCCGACCTTCAAGCGCGGTGGCAACGAGACGGTGGATCGATCCCGAGACGGAGCCAGCGCCCGGCTCCTTTCGCCCCTCTTGCTCGGCCTCCCAACCTTTTACCCTTTTGAAGAGATAGGCTGCTGACGCGGTCCTCGGACACAGGACTGCATCCATCTTCCTCAGGAGGCCGTTGAAGACTTTGTGGACCATGCGCGAACCGCGCACCGGAAGGTTGCGAGCCAGCCTCCGGGGCTTGCTCCCCGCCATCATCACCGTCCCCATGGTGCTGCTCTCGTCTCGCACGGTGCCAGGAGCCATCGGCGAGTTCTTCGACCCAACCTCCAGTACGGGGATGGCGGTGAACTTTGTTGCCCAATGGGTGCTGGTCTACGCCATCCCGATTGCCGTCGCGCTTGGACTGGCCATCTGGCTCGATCGCGGCTCCCTGGCTCGGTTCGGACTCGATGTCGATGCCGAGTGGGTGGTGAACTGGGGCATGGGTGTCGGAATCAGCCTCGTGGGTGTGACCCTGTGGATGACCTACGGAGCGAGCCGGGACCTGTTCGCCGTGCATCCCGAGCGGCTTACCGACTTTGGGGGCGCAACCCTTGCCGTCGCCCTGGCGGCCGCAGGACTCGGGCTCGTTTTCGTCTTTCTCGGTAACATCTGGGAAGAGATCGTCTTCCGCGGAGTCATGCTGCAGAACTTCGCTGAGGGGCTGGTGGGCCGTGGCCTCTCGGTGGGATGGGCCGTGGCAGGAGCGATGGTGGCGAGTCTAGTGTTTTTCGGTGCCTATCATGTGCCCGATCGCGGAGTGTTCGTCGGCTTGCTCACGGTCCCCATCGGGTTCGTATTCGCGCTGGCATACCTGCTTACAGGCCGACTCGGTCTGGCCATCGGAGTGCACATGGGACGCGTTCCCATTGAGCTTCTGCAGGGTGCAGACCTGGGCGCGGTCCAGCTTCCCATGGTCTTCGAGGTCGGCGCACTATCGCTGGCACAGACGCTCGAGTCGGTTGCTGTTGACACGGTCGTATCGTGCTCCCTCGTCCTGGTCTGGATCCTGGTGTCCAAGGGCAAGATCGAAATTGCTGATGGTGTGTGGAAGGCTTCCACATCTTCCGAACACCCCCCATCATCGACCACCGGGAAATCCCGAGGGGCCCTCCCCAGGGCCGTTGACCGGTGAAATCGTCCGCCGGTCAACACAGTCAGGCCAGATTCCTCGGGGACGGCCCTACCTCCCGCCCCCGAACCCGAAGACGAAGTTCAGG
>SKVI01000275.1 GCA_007129525.1 Gemmatimonadota bacterium
CTCGGAGCTGGAGGGCCACTACGGGCAGATCGTTACGCAGTGGGCCCGCTACATCCAGCACGCGTCGGTCTACGTGGGCGGCGTGTACACGCACCTGAAGCGGTACGGCGAAGAAGGGCCGGTCTACACCACCGTGGACCGGGCCCACCAGCTCCGGGCCATGGCCTGGCTCGACGAGCACGCCTGGGCCACCCCGGAGTGGCTCCTGGACAAGGAGGTGCTGCGACTGTTGGAGCACGCCGGCGCGCTGGAACGGATCCGGGCCTACCACGACCAGGCCATGGAGCGCTTCGTCCAGCCCAACCGCCTGGCCCGGATGATCGAGCAGGAGTACTTCCTGGGTGACGAGGCCTACGGGCCGGTGGAGATGATGGACGACCTCCGGGCCAGCATCTGGCGCGAAGTGGAGGAGGGGGAGTCGGTGGACCCCTTCCGGCGGAACCTGCAGCGGGTCTACCTGGACCGACTACACTGGATCATGCACGAGGCGGAAACGAACTACCTCGTGCCGCCGGCCTCGGGAAACTTCAGGGTGGGCAGCGACGACGACCCGCCCCTGAACGCCGAGCTGCACGTGAGCCACTCGGACATGGAAGCCATCATCCGTAGTCAGCTTCGGCAGCTCCGGCAGGAGGTGGAGGCGGGGATCGGACAGGCTCCCGATTCCATGACCCGGATTCACCTGGAGGACGTCCTGGTCCGGATCGACCGGACGCTGGGGGAAAACTGAACTCAAGCCGAGTGGCCCGGGCGCATCTCCAGCGCGTCACGCACCACCGCGCTGAGCTCGTCCAGCTGAAACGGCTTGGCCAGGAACCGTACCTCCGGGTTGGAGAGGATCTCCGCAGCCACCTCGTCCCGGGTGTAGCCCGACATGAGAACTGTTCGGGGGGGACGGTCATTCGGATCCCGTGTCCGGAGGATCTCCAGAAGCTCCATGCCCGAGCCGTCGGGGAGCATCAGGTCCACCACCAGTAGATCCAGCGCTGCTTCGGCCGATGTGGCTATGGAGACGGCCTCTTCCATTCCGGCGGCTTCCTGGACCTGGAATCCCGACCTTCGAAGTGCCCGACCCACCAGGCGCCGCACCGCCGGATCGTCTTCTACCAGGAGGATGCGGGCCGACGAGCCTTTCCCCCCCAGAGGCGCCGAAGGCTGCCGGGTGGATTCCGGAGCCGGCCGGTCGGCATCACGGTGGGAATGGACATTATCGTCCCCCTCCGGTGCGGCTTTCCCGGTGGACGCGGCCGGAAGCCAGACATCCACCGTCGTTCCCCGGCCCGGCTTGCTGTCCACCTCCAGCCGCCCGCCGGCGGCGCGGACGATCCGGAGGACGGTGGCGAGCCCCAGGCCGGTTCCACCCTCCTCCTCCTTGGTAGTGAAAAACGGATCGAAGATCCGACGCTGCGTCTGTGCGTCCATGCCCTTGCCAGCGTCCGTCACCTGGATGCGGACTCCGGCCCGGGTGCCTGATCCCGGCGGTCCGGGGTGTGGAGTAGCCCGGACGTCCAGGGTGCCCCTGGCCTCCATGGCGTCCCTGGCGTTGACGGCCAGGTTGATCACCACCTGGTCCAGGTGCCCGGGGTCCATGACGACCCTGGGTAGATCGGGATGAAACTCGTGGCGCACCTCCATCCGGTCGCCCAGGAGGCGGCCCAGCAGACCCAGGAGGTCCCGAAGGCGTTCGGAGACGTCCAGGGGCTGGGGCTCCGCGGTGGAGGGTTTCGAGGCGGCCAGAATCTGGCGGGTGAGCTGCCTGGCCCGGAGCGCCGAGTCGTGGATCTCGCGGATGGCCTCCATGGGGTCACCCTGGGGAGGGGTCTGGAGAAGCGAGCCGGTCGCGCCGAGAATTACCGTGAGCAGATTGTTGAAATCGTGGGCCACGCAGCCGGAGAGGCGTCCCAGCGCCTCAAGCTTTCGGGCATGAAGCTCCGGGCCCGCGGCGCCGTCCGGGCCCGCGGCGTCGTCTGGGCCGGAGGTGTGATGGCCGCTGTCTTGTTCTTTCCTGGCTGTGGAGTGGAGGTGGTGGGGGGAATCAGGTGGGGAGAGGCGGGTGACTTCGGTGTGCGGCATGAAGGGATTCCGGGCATCGTGCCTTGAAGTGAGGACCGTGAACGCGTCGGTGCGGACGATGGGCACGTTCCGTGCCGCGTTCCGCTACACCTGTCGCGAGATCGCTGCACGAAGGGCGTTGCATCGCCTGGACACCCTGGGGTGCTTCCGATCCACCCCTCTGCAGTGGACCTGCGATACCGCCTCGAATCCCGATCCGGAGTTCGGTTCGACGCCCCGGCAGGACCCTCCGGTGGGACTCGTTTTTCCTACCCCCCCCGGAAAAAAACGCGGCCGGGAAGGACGGGTCCCCTCCCGGCCGCGCGCCTGTAGTTCAATACATCAGCCTTCTAACGCCAGCCCCAGTCCTCCCAGTAGAACGGGCCCCGCTCCCGGGGGTGGTTGCCCACCTCGTCCATGGTGTGGGCGTCGTAGAGTCGTCCGTTCACCATGGTCCACCGGATCCGCTCCGAGTTCTGGAGGTCGTCCAGGGGGTTGGCCTCGAGAACGATGAGGTCGGCCAGCTTGCCTTCCTCCAGTGACCCGATGTGCTGGTCCATGCCCAGGTAGCGGGCCCCATCAATGGTAGCGACCTTCAGGGCGTCGTGGTTGGGCATCCCTCCGAGGCCGAAGTTCCAGAGCTCCCAGTGGGCGTCCAGCCCCTGCCGCTGTCCGTGCGCGCCCAACTGCACCCCCACCCCGGCCTGGTAGAGATCGTTGGTGTGGGCCGAGGTGCGGATGTGGTTCCACTCCTCGTCGGGCACCTGTCTGGCCCTCCGGGAGCGAGCCTCCAACACCAGGGGCGGGTTGAAGGTGGCCAGCCGCTCGTTGGCCCACACGTCGGTGTGCGAGTACCAGTACTCCTCGCCCCAGAGGCCGCCGTAGGCCACCACCAGGGTGGGAGTGAGACCCACGTCGGTGGCGGACCAGAGCTGGATGACGTCGTCGTAGACGTTCTCCACTGAGAGGGAATGCTCCACGCCGGTATGGCCGTCCACCACCATGTTCAGGTTGTGCTGGAAGGTGGCGCCGCCCTCGGGCACCACCATGATCTCCTCCTCGATGGCGGCGGCCAGGATCTGCTGCCGCTGATCCCGCCTGGGCTGATTGTACGACTTCACCGAGATGGCGCCCTTGGCCCCCAGGCGGCGGAGGTGTTCCCGGGCGTCGTCCAGGGAGTTCACCTCGGCGGTAAAGGCGGTGGTGGCGCCGTAGAGGATCTGCCCGGTGGAGAAGAGCCGGGGGCCCGTCACCTTTCCGGCCCGGGCCATCTCCGAGGCCGTGAAGAACTCGTAGGTGTTGGTAGAAGGGTCGTGGATGGTGGTGACGCCGAAGGCCAGCGAGGCGTGGTTCATCTGATTTCGTTGCGGAATCACCCCCTGGTAGCCCTGGCTCCCGTGCCAGTGCACGTCGATCATTCCGGGCATGATGGTCATCCCCCGGGCGTCCACCACGTACGCATCGGCGGGCACGGTCACCTCGGCGTCGGGACCCACGGCGACGATGCGGTTCTCCTCCACCAGTACGGTCCCGTCTTCGATCACCTCGTCGCCGTTCATGGTAATGAGGCGGGCGCCGGTGAAGGCCACGCCACCGGTGGGAGCTTCCGCCGTGGCCCGGAAGCCGATGTGGCGGCCCTCGGCCAGGGGTAGATCCACAGTCTCATCGCCCTCGGAGAGGTGCTCGAACGCGTCGGCCACTTCCAGGGAGAAGAGCTCGGGGCCCAGCGACCAGTGCAGGCTCTCGCCGTCGCCGGACCAGTGGAGCCAGTCGCCGGCATCCCGGGAGACCCGCTGCTGCGGAAGGTCCCGGCTTCCCGGACCCACGTCCACCGGGCCTGCCGAGGGGGCGAAAGGGCGGAGGTACCCCTGGAAGCGCTCCACGAAGGCCACGTGGCGGCCGTCGGGGGCCACTCGGAAGGTGGTGGCCCATTGGCTCCGGAGGTGGGTCCGCTCGTCACGGCCGTCCATGCCGATGCTCTTCAGCACCTGCCGGCCGTCCTCGGAGTCCAGAAAGTAGACCCGGTCGGAGCGATCACCAAAGTGAGGCTCCCGCCCTGAGTCCGAGAGGAGCCGGGGGGTACCCCCGTCGGCGGCGACCCGGTAGAGTCCCGGGTCATCGGACCAGTGGGGAGAGACGATGCCGCCGCCCCCGGTCTTCCGGTACACCACCGTCTCTCCGTC
>SKVI01000342.1 GCA_007129525.1 Gemmatimonadota bacterium
CGCCTCCCCCTGCGGCTGCCACACCCGCTTCCACGGCACCCGGGCGGAGCGCTACCAGGTCTTCCTGCACGTGGACCACGAGACCCTGTTGGTGGAGGGCGAGCCCGGTCGCTCGCACCTGGAGGACGGGAGCCGCGTTGCAGCTGAGACGGCCCGGCGGCTCACCTGCGACGCCAGCGTGGTGGGGGTGATCGAGGCGAGGGGGGAGTCGGCGGGGGACGAGGCCCTGGCACGAGGCGCTGGAGCGGCTCGCCCCACCGCCCGGATTCTGGACATCGGCCGAAAGACGCGGACCATCCCACCGGCCCTCCGGCGGGCCCTCTACCTTCGCGACGGGGGCTGCCGGTTCCCGGGGTGTGGGGTGCGGTTCACAGAGGGGCACCACGTGAAGCACTGGGCGCTGGGCGGCAGGACGGAGCTGGCGAACCTGGTCTCCCTTTGCCGGTTGCACCACCGGGCGGTGCACGAGGAGGGCTTCGAGGTGCGCCGTACCCGGAGCGGAGACTTCCGCTTCTTTGACCGCAAGGGCTGGCCCCTGCCTCAGCGGCCCCGGGCTACCGGTGTGGGTCGGATGGTGGAGTCGCTCGATCGGCCGCCCCAAACGCTGAAGCAGACCAACCGCGAACTCGGCATCGACCCCCAGTGGCACACCGCGGCAGCGCGTTTCAGAGGAAGCGTCGACGACCCGCGCAACGGGGAGCTCAGGGACCTCATGTTCCGCGCCATGGACGCCCTCGATCCGGTGGAGGACGGGCCGGATCGAACGGAGGAGGAGTCGAACCCGCGGGAGGGGGCGACGGATGGGGTGGAGGAGGCGGTCAGGCCGGCGGAGGAGCAGCCGGGCCCGGAGGGAGAACGCCTCGGACGAGCGGGGGGGCACGACCCACCTGACGGGCGGTGATCCCCTCGCCGAGGGGTGTCGCACAGGCGTGCCGGCTCCGTTCCGTGCCGGACCAATGGCGCCGGGATCCCGTATGACCCACCCACACATTGCGTGAGCACCTGGCACGCACGTCGGGGAGGGAAGGGGACGTGAGCTCTGGAGTCTTCCCTGCGAGACCGGACCACCGCTCGGACCCCGGGACCGTCACATCGAGGGGGCGGAGATCGTTGTGGGAGGTGAGAGCGCCGGCCTTGCACCTGAACGCGCGTTTCCCTGAGTGCCATGGACGCCGAGGGTGATCCGGCCGGGTGCCGTACTTTTCGATCAGACTGCGTGAATCACAACGGTTCCGGACGCCCGTCGCCCGGAACGCAACTCATTGGAGGCTTTGGATGTTTTCGTCGAGAAACCCTTTCTTGGTGCTCGCCCGCGGCCATGGGGCGGTCAGGATCGCTCCCCTCCTGGTCCTGTCCCTCCTTCTTGTGGCCGGGTGTGGCGAGACCACCACCGAGCCGGGCCCGGATCCCCTGACCTTCCAGGGAACGGTGCAGCCCACGGAGGCCCATCCTGACTTCACCGGGAACGTCTGGATCAACACCACCACGCAGCAGATGGCCGTCACCGTCTCCTTTGCCGAGGGTCCCGACGCCGACGGCTACGAGTGGGTCGTGCGTGAGGGCAACTGCACTGCCCCGGGTGGCGTCATCGGCTCCGAGGCCGATTACCCCACTATCATGCCTGACGGCGAGGGAACGTGGGAGGCCCTTCTGGAGTGGGGATTCCGGGATGAGCCCTCGGTGGCCATGGAGGTGGACTTCATTCCCGCCGGAGGGGGGAGCGCCGAGTTCCTGGGATGCGCCACCCTGGAGCCCCAGCCCGAGGGCTGAGGCTCCAGGCGGCGGGGTGGATCCGGATCAGTTCAGAAAGGGACTCACCTGGTTCTGGGCCAGGAGCCGGTTCACGTCATAGCGCATGGTCACGACGGTGTCGTCGGGACCGGGGCTGGCCGGGTCGAAGCGGTTGATGTCCGTGCCGGACGGGATGTAGTCCGGCACGACGCCCACGGTCCCCGGCGACCCGTCGCTGATGGCGGTGTTCTGATCGATCTCCCGGAGCATCATGGGAAGGCGAATCCCCATATCGGACATCCGGCGGCCCTCCAGGAACAGGATCTCCTGACGTGCCAGGTGGAAGGCATGCCAGGTCTCCTCGGCTCCCTCCAGCGCCAGGACGCTGTCCGGATCCAATGATGTCCCGGAGATCGTCGGGATGGGGATCTCCACGTTCGGGCGGTCCAGGACGAGCCCGGCTCGGGGGGGGCTCGCCGGATCGGCGGCGATGAGGAGGTCCGAGCTCCTCGGCCGTTCCGTGAGGTCGGCGTTCATCCGCTCGTCATCGTCCACGAAGGGTGTCGTGCCCCGGTCCAGGGCGAGCTGGATGGCGTCGGCCAGGTGGCTCCGGGCCGTGGGCAGGTTCCCTCCGGCCAGGGCCGCTTCGGCCAGGATCAGGTGCATCTCCTCGGCCTTGGCCACGGCGATTCCCGCTTCACGGCTCAGGTACTTTGGATCCAGGAAGTCCAGCCGGGGAAGCGGTTGCATCTCCTTCAGCGCTCTCACCACCAGGTAGATGTGCGGCTGGTTCTCGATGGTGGACCCGTCGAAAAGCTGCTGGAAGAGGAAGTCCGGGTCGGCGGCCAGCACCTGCTCCGCGGCCTGGACGGCCGGCCCCGCGCTTCCCAGCGCCCGGTGCGCCCGGGCGATGGCAGCCCGGGCGGGCATGGCGAAGTCTCCGCCGGGGGCCAGGGCCAGGGAGGCGTCCAGGTCGCTCAACGCCCTCTCCAGGAGCTCGCCGGCCGGCCGGGGCGCGGCGTCCCGCTCAGTTGGGACGTGGGTGAAGTTCTCGCCCTGCAGCAGGTAGGCCATGCCCCGGTAGTAGTGAGCCTCGGCCAGGTGGGAGTCCGAAGCGCTCTCGTCGCCGGGGGAGATGTCGTCCAGGATGAAGTCGCCGAAGGCCCGCATCTCCTGCGCGTTCCAGTAGATGCCCGTGGCAAAGCCTGTGGAGTTCATGTCGGTGGGGGCCACCGACCTGGGGTTGTCCCACACCCCGGAGAGTGCGGTGCCGTGTACGGAGTAGTTGTCGCTGGTCACCTCGGAGATCACGATCTGGGAGCCGATCATCCGGGCGAACTGGGCGCGCAGCCCGGGCATGAGGGCCCGGACGGGCTCCTCCGCCTGGGCCAGGTCGTCGTCGGTAGTCCGGGGGTTTTCAACGGCCGTGGGGTCCATGAAGTCGCATGCGGCCACCAGTCCGATGAGGAGGGCCATGCCCAGCAGAGCGGGCAGCTGCCCCGCGCTCCGGACGGCTCCGAGCCTACTATGGTTCTTCATCCGATCATCTCCCTCGTTTGAGCGGTCCAGGAATCCGGTTGCGGTGGCCATCAGAACACCACCTCCACACCGAAGCGGAAGGAGCGGGGCGGAGACACCGTGATACTGGTGATTCCGCCCAGCTGGAGTCCGCCGCCCACGATCCCCGCCAGCTCCGGGTCGACCAGGGGATTCTCGGACCAGACGGCCACGTTCCTGATGCTTCCGTAGATGGTGCCCCGCTGTGCACCGAGGGCCGTGGCCCAGTTGTCCGGCATGCTGTACCGGGCGGAGATCTCCCGGAGCTTGATCCAGTCACCGTCGAGCATGAAGGCCGAGCGGGCCGAGCTCTGGCCGTAGGTGCCCAGCGCTTCGCCGGTCTCGGGATCGTGTTCGATGGGAAACTCGAAGTCGTCGTCCAGCAGCTCCCGGCGGAAGATTCCGTTGAAGGTGGCCCAGACCGAGCCCCAGTCGAACACCTCGTGTCCGGTGGCCCAGTCCGCCATGGCCGACAGGTGAAGCCGGTCGTAAAGGCTCACACGGGTCGAGAAGCTACCGCTTCGGGTCGGGGTCGGGCTGCCTCCGGTGAATTCGAGTCTCGAGTCGTCGTTCAGGCCGTCTCCGCTGCTGTCGAAGGGGGTGGTGACCCACCAGGCGCCCACGGGTCGGCCCTCGGTGACCCGCTGACCGGTCCCGTCGGAGAAGAAGACGCTGAAGTCGGCGGCGCCGCCCATGCTGGCCACCTCGTTGTCCACGGTCTGGAAGTTGCCTCCCACGCTCCAGGTCAGGTTGCGCCGGTTGATGGCCAGGACGTTCACGTCGATCTCGACGCCAGTGTTGTGGATCTCTCCCACGTTTCGGATCTGGGTGCCCTGTCCGGTGGCCGGCGGCTCGGGCACGAAGAAGAGGGCGTCCTTGGTCCGGGCGTCGTACCAGGTGAAGTCCAGCCCGACCCGGTTGTCGATAAAAGCCGTCTCGAAGCCGATCTCGAAGGTCTCGGTCACCTCGGGGCTCAGATCCGGGTTGCCGGGGTTGTCGAAACGCGCTGCGCTCTCGCCCCGGAACGAGGTGGCGTCGAAGGTCCGGTCCCGCAGGAAGGGCGGCGGGAACTTGCCCGTCTCCCCGTAGGCGATCCGGAGCTGCAGCTCATCCACCACGTTCCCCAGGCGGTCGCGAAAGAAGTCCTCCTGACCCAACGCGTAGGTCAGCCCCGCCTTCGGGTAGATCTCGGTGTCCACCTCGTCACCGAAGCTGGTGCCGCCATCGACGCGGAGCCCCAGGTTCAGAAAGGCCCGATCCCAGAGGCCTATCTGCTCGTCGAGGAAGATCCCGCCCGTGAAGACCTGTTCACGATTCTCAAATGCGGTGATGTCGGCGGCTTCGCCGAAGTCCTTGGAGCCCGGCAGCGCGAACTCCCGCCCGAAGGCGTTCACAATGCTCACGTCGTCGCGGAATCCCTGTACACCCACGGTGAGTCGGGAGGTGATGTCGCCCTCCACCGGGTAGGCAAAGGTGGCTGCCGCGTCGAGGGTCACGGAGGTGAAGCCCCGATTCCGTCGGTTCAGCGATCCCTCGGCGTCACCGGGAGTGAAACCGATAGGGTGGAACTGCCGCTGCTCGTTGTTCCGGTGGTCGATCCCGGCGGTGAGGCGGGCCGTGAAGTACTCCGAGTGCTCGAAACTGAAACCAGAGCTGAACTGGAACCGGTTCACCGACTCGGTGATCTCAGGCATGGTGAAGATGTCGAAGGCCGTGAGGAAGTTCTCGGCCGAGCGACCCAGGCCGGCGAAGAACATCACGTCTCCCACCTCCAGGGCCGTGATGGGGTCGGCGATGGCGGTCCCGCTGTAGATCCGGTTGAAGTTGGAGCGGGTGTAGCCACCGGAGAAGTTGGCCCGGAGCCGGGGGGTGAGTTCTGCCTCCACCCGGCCGCGAAGGTTGTAGGTCTCGTGGTCGTTCTTGATCTGGACCCCGTCACCCTGCTCGATCTGACCGCTGACGGAGTAGGTGACGTCCGACCCGCCGCCGCTGACGCTCAGGGAGTACCGCTGCGTGTGGCCGGTCTGGAAGAAGTTCCGCTCAACGAAGTCGGCGGGGATCCCGTCCTCCACCAGGTCGGGATAGATTTCGCCGGCGTCCAGGATGTACTTCAGCTCCGGTTGATCTGCCCCCTGTTCGATACGGGCCGTGATCTGGGGCGCCCCCGGTGTGCCGCGCTTGGTGAAGATCTGGATCACGCCGGTGGCCGCATCCGAGCCGTAGAGGGTGCTGGCGGCACCGCCGCGGGTGATCTCCACCCGCTCGATGTCGGCGGTGAGGAGCTCCGCCAGCGACGAGCTCTGTTCACCTCCGGTTCCGGCGGCCGTGGACATGGCGTTGTCCACCCTCACTCCATCCACGTAGATGACCGGGGTCTGGGCTCCAAAGACGCTGGAGACACCGCGGAAGTTCATCAAAGAGGCGGTGCCGGGTTGGGCCGAGACGTTGCTCACCTGGGCCCCGGCCACTCGTCCCTGAAGGAGCTGATCCAGCGTCTGCACCGGCGCCGTCGCAATGTCCTCGGCCGTGATCACCGATACCGAGGTGGCCATCTCCCGGCGCCGGGTGGCTTGTCCCACTCCGGTGACCACCATCTCGTCGAGGGCCAGGGCCGCCACTCGGAGTTCGAAGTCCAGGGTGACGGTCTCGCCGGCGGTCAGGGTCACGGTCTGCCGCTGCTCACCGTAGCCCAGCGACTGGGCCAGGACCTCCACCTCACCTGCGGGGACGTCGGTGAGGGTGTAGCGTCCTTCGGGGCCGGCCAGCACCCCGATTCCGGTTCCGGGAACGGAGACCTGGGCTCCGGCAAGGGGACGCTGGTTCGCGGCGTCGACGATCTGGCCGGTGATCGTGCCCTGTTCCTGGGCCGTCGCCGGGCTTGCGAAGAGGAGGAGGAGCGCAGCCGCTCCGAAGAGGGCCGGCCACGAACTCCCTCGATGCGAACGAAGGAAGGGGATCATGAAACACCTCGCGGTAGAGGGGACAAGTGCCGCGTTTCCGCAACCTGCAGACCGCATCCGACCGATTCACGATTTCGTGGGGCAGCTACGGACTGATGTTGCATCATGCGGTTCTGGTTGTTCTCTGTCAAATGACGCATATTGCCTGAGTTTCGAACCATCCCTTTGACCCGGAACGCCTCATCATGCCGAACCCGTATCTACCTGCGTTGGTTTCCATTGGACTTGTGACAGCGGTTCTCGCGGTGGGCTGCTCCGACGCGCCGGAGCCTCCGCCGCCGCCCTCGGACTCCGCTCAGCAGGAGGTCGGCGGGGTGGAGGACATGCAAGCCTTTTGGACCAATCTGCAGGCCGAGTGCGGCCGGGCGTACGCAGGGGCATTGGCGCTGGAGCCCCCGGGGGACGAGATGCTCACCGGTACCGAAGAACTCGTCGTCCACTTCCGGGAGTGTGGGGAAGACGAGCTTCGGATTCCCTTCCACGTAGAGATCGAGGAGACCGGGACGTGGGATCGATCCCGGACGTGGGTCCTCCTCCGCGACCGAAACGGGCTGGAGCTTCGGCACGACCACCGTCGTTCCGATGGGTCCCCTGACGACCGCACCTGGTACGGAGGCATGATCATGGAGGGCGGCACGGAGCACCGACAGGACTTCCTCTCTGTGGAGCGGACCGCCGAGTCCGGCTATCAGCGAGGGTGGCGGATCGAGATCATTCCGGGTGAGCGCTACAGCTATGGAACCACCCGTCGGGGAGAGTGGTCATGGCGGGTGGACTTTGACCTGAATCGGCCGGTGGATGAGCCGCCACCGCCCTGGGGAGCCGAGGAGGGATCCGGCGACCGCCGTTGAGATTCGGCTCTGTCAGCCGCCCTCCTCTTCCAGCAGGAAGGCCTTCTCCCGGAGCAGGAGGTAGACCCGTCCCTCCCGGTCCCGGACCATGCGGACCCGCAGCCCTTCGCGGCCGTCGGCGATGTGACCGGTGAGAACCCCGTGGTCGTGGACCCTGATCTCCAGCGGCTCCGGGGTGTTCATGTCCGCTGCCAGCGCGCCGTCCGCCTCCACCAGGACCAGAACCTCGCTCCCGTTCCGGTAGCGGCCAGCGTGCTCCGGGCCCGGGGTCAGGACCGGCTCCGGCGATGGCACCACCGGAACGGGGACCAGGTCCCGGGCTTCGGCGGGAGGTTCCGCGGGGGCCTCGGGGTGTGCCGGAGCGTCAGGGAAATCGGCGGTCTCACCTGCCAGCTCTCCGGCCAGCTTCTCCAGAACGTGCGAGGAGGCGGCCATCATGTGCGTACCTCCCCCGTTGGTGAGGACGATGACGCCCAGTCGCAGCTCCGGCACAACCCGGATCGCCACGGAGTAGCCGGCTCCACCCCCCACGGCACGCGCCTCTCGCCACGGACCGAACTCCCGGGTCTGCCAGCCCAGGCCGAAGCGAAGGGTGCCGTCGGGATCCGTGGGGTCGGCCACCACCGGCAGCGAGGAGCGTTCCAGCGCACGGGCCAGGGGAGTCTCCGGGGAGCCCAGCCAGTGAGTGAGCAGCCGAGCCAGGTCGGGTCCGGTGCTCCAGCCCCGGAGGTGGGCTGCGAGGACATCGTCCCGGGGAAGGGAGGCCGGCTCGAATGGAGCATCGGGGCTTCGGCTCCAGACGAATCCCGGCGGGGCGCCTTGCTGGATCGCGGACTGGGTATCGAAAATGGTTTCAGCCAGGCCTGCCGGGCCGATGACCTCCTCCTCCAGCAAGCGCGAAAGGGGGCGTCCGGCGACTGAAGCGAGGACGTGACCCGCCACCAGCAGGCTGTAGCGGGAATCGGACCGGATCATCCCCGGATCCGTCACCAGGACGTGGTCTGAGAGCAGCTCCACCTCCCGCTCCGGCGGGAGGTCCTCGGGGGCTTCGCCGGGCCGACGCGAGAGGAGGGGCGAATCGTCCATGCCCGCGGTATGGGTAAGGAGTTGAGCCAGGGTGGCCTGCCCTACCCGAGTGGGGAGCTCCGGCGCCCAACGACTCACCGGGGCGTCCAGCTCCACCACACCTTCCAGCGCCATCCGAGCGGCCAGGGCGCCCAGGAGAGCGTCACCGGTGGTACCCAGGTAGAAGGGCCGATCCACGCTCATCTCCCGGGTCCGTGTCTGATCGATGTGCCCGAAGGCCTCGAGGAGCACCAGGCTGTCGCTGTGGACGGCGGCCACGACGGCGCCGCTGGCCGGCTGTCGGACGAGCTGATCCCGGACGCGCTCGCCCAGCTCCTGCTCCTGAGCCAGGAGGGGGCCCGCGAGGACGAAGAGGGAGGTGACAGCCAGAGACCAACGAAAGGGATCCATCACGTGTCCGGGGCTGTGAAAAGGGATTACAAGAAGGGCCGCACCATCAACAAGGCTGCACCACCTCACGACGATTGCACTCCACGACGATCGCACTCCCTGTTCCTGACGCGGGGATGACTCCTTTACCCGCAAACCAGCCTACCGCTCCACTCCTTGCCTCCCGCTCTACTCCTTGGGTCGTTGCCTTGTCCCTGCTGAGCGCCAACAGCCTTTCAAATCCGTTGCGAAACCCCCACTCTCCCCGCAATCCGCGGCAGGCGTCCGGATATCGAGGTGCTGTGGCGATGCTCGCAGGACGTTCTGTAAATCCTGTCAGGAAAACGAGTTGAGTTCATGAAACCGCCTGATTGTGGCCGACAGGTATGGGTGTTGCACGTCTCCCGCAGTCGAAGCGGTCCCGACTCGACCCGTCGGTCCGGACCGCGGCAGCCTGACGCGTGCCCTGAAGCCAACCCCCGGAGTCACATGCCAGCGTTCTCAGAAACCCTGTGTGGACGGTTGACGGAAAGCCCCATGATCGTTCGGCTTCGGTTCCGGCCGTCGATGGTGGCTGCTTTCCTGGTCGCCGCGGGCGTCTTCTGGGCGGTGGGTGGCCTCGTGGCCCAGGCGCCCCCTGCCGGGGATACCACTTTCGGTTCTGTCGACGTGCAGCAGCGGGCTGACGACCGGGATCGTGCGGTTCAGCTGGCCCGGGAAGGGGAGTACGACGAGGCCCTGGAGATCCTGAGGCGACTTCACCGGGAGGCGCCTGAGCACTTCGGCATCCGGGGAGATCTCGCCGCCGTGTTGAGCTGGGCCGGACAGGACGAGGAGGCGCTGGAGGTCGGCGAGCGGCTCCCCTTCTGGGAGCTGGATCCGATCGTGGCCGAAGCGGTGGCCCGTTCGGCCCGAAACGAAGGGCAGCCCGGTATCGCGGTGGGCATCTACCGACAGGTACTACCCAGCCACCCGGACCGGGTGGAGATGCGGATCGGTCTGACGATGGCGTACAACGAGTGGGGCCAGCTACGAGCGGCGCTGGCCGAATCCGAGGAGCTCAGGGAGAGATTTCCTGGCCACGCCGAGGTCCGGATGGCCCGCGGCCACGTCCTGTTCGCCGCGGAACGGTGGGCCGAGGCGGCACTGGAGTTCGCACTGGCCAGGGAGCAGGATCCGGATCATCCCGAGGCCCCGCGGCGAGAAGTGGAGGCCCTGGAGGAGCTGGGAGCCCACGGACTGGCCCAGGAACGGGTCGAGCTGCGCGCAGGCCTCTTCTCTCTCGAGGAGCGGGCTCGCGTCGCGGCCGGACACGGCTCGCGCCTCGTGGAGTGGGCCAGCGCGACCCCCACCGGCCCGACCCCGACCGAACGGTTCGAGGCGGCAGACCGGGCGATTCGGGCCCTGGACGCTGCTTTGGCGCGCCTTCCCGCAGAGGAAGGAGGCTTTCAGCGAGTGCGCCTGCGCTTCGATCGAGCGGTCGCCCTGAGGGAACGGCATCGAATGGCCGAGGTCCGGGCCGAGGTCGAGGCGTTGGAGGCTGAGGGCCACGAGCTCCCCCCCTACGTGCAGCGGGTGGCGGCAGACGCAGCGCTCTACGAAGGGGACGTGGACGAAGCCGTGGAGCGGTACCGTGTAGCCCTCGCCGGTTGGCCAGATCACCCGGAAACCCGCATCGGACTCTTCCACGCCCTCGTCGAGAAGCGTCGGTTCTCCGAGGCCAAAACCCTGCTCGAAGAAGATCTGGCCCGCCAGCCGGAACGCCGTTGGATCGAAGGGACCGACCAGTCCCTGGCGAATCCCGACCGGCTGAGCGCTATCGTGGCCTGGCACCTGGGCCTGGCCTTTTCCGGAGACCTGCCCGGGGCCCAGGAAGGGCTCGAGTCCCATCTGTCCCGGGCACCCATGAACGTCTCGCTTCGCCAGGAGCTGGCCACGGTCTACCTGTGGAGGGGATGGCCCCGTCGGGCCATGGAGGAATACCGTCGCCTGCTCACCGTAGATCCGGAACACGTGGGTGCACGTGTGGGTCGGGTGGCGGCACACCGGGAGCTCGGGGAGCGTGGACGCGCACTTGCCACCCTGGACACCCTCTGGACCCTGGCGCCGGAGAACGAGCACGTCCGTCGGGAGGCCAGGGCCACCCGGATCGATGGTGCGTGGGAGTTGAGCGCCGATGTGGGTGCGGGTCGGAGCACGGGTGGGGAGCTGGGGACCCGGGACCACACCCTCACCACCCGGATCCTCTCGGCTCCGGTGGCCCACCACCTCCGATTCACTGCCGCCTCCCACCGGTCCGATGCCGAGTACGAGGCGGGAACGGGAATGCACGACCGGGTGTCTGCCGGGATCGATCTCCGGGTCCGGTGGCTTCATTTGCAGGTCGAAGCGTCGGATCACCGGCAGGGCGAGAGCCGGATGGGGGCGGAAGGACGAGCCGAGCTCTACCTCGGCGACCGTCTCTCCCTGCGCGCCCGAGGGCAATCCCACTCGGTGGACGTTCCCCTGCAGGCCACCCTTCAGGATGTTCGCGGGTGGGAGGTGGGCGGGGGCTTCACCTGGAGAAGCCACGAGCGGCGGTACTGGATCCTGGACGGCGGTGTGCTCGAGATGACGGATGGGAACCGCCGCTGGAGCGTCTATTCGGGACTTGAGCAGAGCCTGGTGCACGGGGCGGTACACCGCCTGGCCGTGCGCCCTGAGTTCTACGGTGCCAACCATGCCCGCAGCGACGTGCCCTACTTCAGCCCGTCCCGTATGGGGAACGCCAACCTGTCCCTGCTCTGGGAATGGACACCCTGGGAGACCCGGGAGTCGTCCATGACCCAGCGAATCATGGGCACAGGTGGCACGGTCTCCCAGACCGGCGAGTCCCTGGAGCCCTTCGCTGGAGGGGCGGTGGAGCACGAGTGGGGCCTGACTCGCAGGTTCGACCTCCGGTACGGAGTGACGTTCGGCCTGCCCGTCTACGACGGCACGCGCGAGCGTAGGACGGCCGGACATGCGGGCTTCACCTGGAGGGTGCGATGAAGACGGTGGGATGGTGGAAGGGATGGAGAGGACTCGCACTGGGCCTCCTGCTGGTCGGATGCGCAACGGGCGGACCCGAGCCCGCGGAGCTGGAGCGCCGGATCGGACCCTCCTCAGGAGATCTCCCCCCGACGGTTCAGGTGGTCTCGTACCACGATGTCCGGCCGGAGCTGGAGGGGGATCTGGATCCCGATCGCTACGGTGTCTCCACAGCGCGCCTGGTGGAGCACTTCGAGTGGTTCCGGGAGGAAGGGTACACTCCGGTCTCACTGGAGCAGATCATGGACGCCCGCCAGGGGCGGACCACGCTACCGGACCGTCCCATCCTGCTCAGCTTCGACGACGGACTTCGGAGCGTGTACACCGAGGTCTTCCCCCTCCTCAAGCTGTACCGGTACCCGGCGGTGGTCGCCGTGGTGACCGCATGGCAGGACGCGCCGGAAGGGTGGACGCTGGAGTACGATGGCCTGGGCGTTCTTGGCCCCGAGGACTTCGTGTCCTGGGACGAGCTGCGAGAGATGCAGGCATCGGGGCTCGTGGAGGTGGCGAGCCACAGCCACAATCTGCACGAAGGCGTCCTGGGGAATCCGTTCGGCAACGAACAACCCGCGGCGGTGACGCGAGTCCTCGATCCGGAAGCCGAGCGATACGAGTCGGAGGCGGAGTGGAGAGCGCGGGTTCGTGCGGACCTGGAGCTGTCCAGCCGACGGATCGAAGAGGAGTTGGGTCGCGCCCCCCGGGCCATCGTCTGGCCGTACGGCGCCCACAATCGGGTGCTGGAGGAGATGGCCGCCGAGCTCGGGATGGCAGCGTCCATCACCCTTCGTCCAGGTGATCAGCCAGTGGACGAGCTGCACGGGATGCGCCGCTACCTCATCTCCGGAAATCCCGACGTGGATCAGCTCGCCTGGCTTCTGCGCAGATCGGCGCGGGACCTGGAGGAAGCGCCTGTGAGGGTCGTCCACGTGGACCTGGATTACGTTTTCGATCCGGATCCGGTCCAGATGGAGCGGAACCTGGACGCCCTCCTGGACCGGATCGAGTTGCTGGGGCCCAACACCGTATACCTGCAGGCGTTCGCGGACCCCGAGGGAGACGGAACCGCACGGGCCCTCTACTTTCCGAACCGCCACCTCCCGGTGCGATCGGACCTCTTCAACCGGGTGGCGTGGCAGTTGATGACCCGGGTCGACGTGGAGGTCCTGGCCTGGATGCCCATGCTGGCCTTCGACCTGGGGGACGACGAGCTGAACGATGCCCTCTCCGTCAAGCGGTGGGACGGCGGAGACGCAGTCCCGAGCCGCCCCGACTACTGGCGGCTCTCGCCCTGGGAGCCGGAGGCCCGGCGGATCGTGTCCGAGATCTTCGAGGACCTGGCCGCGCACGCCGCCTTCGACGGAATCCTCTTCCACGACGATGCCTACCTGAACGACCGGGAGGATGCATCGGCGTTCCCCGGCGAGCCGGGCCGACTGCCGACGACCGAGGACAGGACCTCGGCGCTCCTGGACTTCGGAGACGAGCTCCTGGAGGTCGTCCGGCAATACCGCCCAGTGACGCGGAGTGCGCGGAACCTGTATGCCCGTGTCGTTCTGGAGCCCCACTCCGAGGAGTGGTTTGCTCAGAACTTCAGGCGTTCGCTGGAGCGCTACGACCAGGTGGCCGTTATGGCCATGCCCTACATGGAAGAGGCCCGGAACCCCGATCGATGGGTGTCGGAGCTGTTCGACAGGGTGGAGGAGGTGCCCGGAGGGCTTGAAGGGACCGTCTTCGAGCTGCAGAGCGTGGACTGGCGTGGACCCGAACCGATTCCGGCCCGGGAACTGGCGAAGTGGATGCGGAGTCTGGAGGCCCGCGGGGCTCCGCACTTCGGATACTACCCGGATGATTTCATCCAGGGGCACCCCGATGTTGACGTGGTGCGTCGGGTCCTTTCGGTCGAGCGGGATCCTTGGGCGAGGAGATGACGATGGCAGACCTGACGAACATGCTCAGTTTTTCGAATGTCCTCCTGGACTTCGTCTTCTACTACCCGCTCTTCATGGCGTACCTGTGGATGATCGGCGGGGTCTACTACTACTTCCACTGGGAACGGCCCGAGGGCCGGACGCCGGACGATCCTCCGGAGCTGGATGAATATCCGTTCGCCTCGATCCTGATCCCATGCTACAACGAGGCGGAGAACGTCCGGGAGACCATCGCCTGGGCCCATGCCCAGGAGTACCCGGCCTTCGAGGTCATTGCCATCAACGACGGAAGCTCTGACGATACCGGCGCCATTCTGGACGAGCTCCAGGAGGAGTACCCGCGGCTCCGGGTCATCCACCACGCCACGAACCAGGGGAAGGCGGTGGGGCTCCGTTCCGGTGCGCTGGCGTCCCGGGGAGAGTACCTCATCTGCATCGACGGGGACGCGCTCCTGGGTCCCCACGCCACCACCTGGATGGTGCGCCACTTCCTGTCGGGCCCCCGAGTGGGCGCGGTGACCGGAAATCCCCGGATCCGGACCCGCTCGACACTCCTGGGGAAGGTGCAGGTGGGCGAGTTCTCGTCCATCATCGGACTCATCAAGCGCACGCAGCGGATCTACGGGCGAGTCTTCACCGTGAGCGGTGTGGTGACCGGGGTCCGGAAGTCGGCGCTGCACCGGATCGGCTACTGGTCCAGCGACATGGTCACCGAGGACATCGATCTGAGCTGGGCCCTGCAGCGGGATCACTGGGACGTGCGCTACGAACCCAACGCCCTCTGTTGGATCCTCATGCCCGAGACCCTGTCGGGGCTCTGGCGCCAGCGGCTGCGGTGGGCGCAGGGCGGGATCGAGGTGCTTCGCAAGTACGGCACCAGCCTCCTGAGCTGGCGCAAGCGGCGCATGTGGGGTGTTGTCCTGGAGCACAGCCTGTCGGTGATCTGGGCCTATCTCATGGCCCTCACCGTGGTGCTCTGGCTTCTGGGGCTCACCGTGGGTGTGCCTCCGGGGCTCTCGGTCCGGACCATTCTACCGGAATGGTACGGGGTCCTGCTGGGCTTCACCTGCCTGTTGCAGTTCGCCGTGAGCCTCACGTTGGACTCCCGGTACGAGAAGGGGCTGGGTCGCTACTACTACTGGATGATCTGGTATCCCATCGCCTACTGGGTCATCAACATGTTGACGACGGTGGTCGCGGTGCCGAAGGCACTGCTCAA
>SKVI01000030.1 GCA_007129525.1 Gemmatimonadota bacterium
CGTTGGGGCCGAGCTGGGGGCCGAGGGGGCGGGTGGGTTGTTGGCCGGGGCCGCCTTCTACGGGATCCTGATCAACCTCATCCTGGCCGTCTTCAACCTGATTCCGGTGCCGCCGCTGGACGGGTCCCACGTTCTATACCACCTGCTGCCGGCCTCGATTCGGGAGCACTACCGGTCGTTCGGTCGCTTCGGGATTCTGGCGCTCCTGGCCTTCCTCTTCCTGGTACCGGGCG
The DNA here is from genome assembly GCA_007129525.1 of Gemmatimonadota bacterium. Taxonomy (GTDB): domain Bacteria; phylum Gemmatimonadota; class Gemmatimonadetes; order Longimicrobiales; family Gaopeijiaceae; genus PWLA01. The sequence continues at coordinate 234 of SKVI01000030.1, forward strand.
GCTTTCGGATCATCATGGTACCGGTGCAGGTGCTCACCGGGCTGCTCCTGTCGCTGGTGGGCGTCGACGTGACCGCGCTGGGCGCCGGAGTGGATCCGGGCGCGGGGGGACCATGACCGCCTCGCCGCTGGTGCCGGGCGGCTTCGAACCGGAGCCTGCAACGGACTTCATGGTGGAGTTGGACCGATTCCAGGGTCCACTTCACCTTCTCCTGCACCTGATCCGGCGGCAGGACATCGACGTCTTCGACATTCCCATTCACCGGATCACGGCACAGTTTCTGGCGGCGGTGAAGGGGATCGGGGCCGACCGATTGGACTCGGCGGGCGAGTTCCTGGAGATGGCCGCCACCCTGGTGAGGATCAAGGCCCAGATGATGCTGCCCCGCCCCAGCGACGAGGAAGACGAGGACCCCCGGGCCGAGCTGGTGCGCCGCCTCCTGGAGTACGAGCAGATCCGAGAGATCACCCGGCTCATGGAGCGGGCCGAAGCGGAGCGGGCCCGGATGCGGGGGAAGGGGTACGTGGAGGATCGGCCCCGGCCCGCCGCCGAGGAGGTTCCCCTGGAGACCACCTGGGACGAGGTTTTCGAGGCGGCGCTGGAGATCCGACCCCCGGATCCCATGGACCGGGACCACCGGATTACCCCTCGCACCGTCTCCATGGAGGAAAAGGCGGTGTTGATCCTGAACACCCTGCGGCACGAGGAGGGGGTGGAGTTCGCCCGCCTGGTGGAGCCCTTCGGCGAGCGGATGCACGGGGTGATGACCTTCCTGGCGGGTCTGGAGCTGAGCCGGCGCCGACGCATCCACCTCCGTCAGACGGTGCCCTTCCACGAGCTCTGGCTCTATGCGAGGGAGTTGGAGCGCAGCGAGGAAGAGGAGTGGGCCGTCATAGCCGACGAGCCGGGGACAGCCGACGACGAGCCGGAGACCGCCGCCGACGAGCCGGGGGCCGCCGCGGACGAGCCGCAGGCCGACGCAGACGAGAAGGTCGATGCAGACGAGAACGCCGATCGAGACCAGGAGGCAGACGGCACGTGAACGCCCAGCAGATCGTGGAGGCCGTCCTCTTCGCCAGCGACGCGCCGCTCCGGGCCGACGAGATTGCCCGGGCTGACGAGTCGCTGGACGAGGACGCAGTGGAGGAGGCGCTGAGCGGGCTCAGGACCTTCTACCTGGAGTCGGAGCGGGCCTTCACCCTGGTGGAGATGGCCGAGGGGTACCAGGTGGTGACTCGCCCCGAGTTCTCGTCCTACCTGGACCGCTTCGACACCGTGCCCCGTCCCTCGCGCCTCTCGGGGCCGGCACTGGAGGCGCTGGCCATCATCGCCTACCGCCAGCCCATCGGCCGGCTGGAGGTGGAGTACATCCGAGGGGTTGGGTCGTCAGCGGTGATTCGCACCCTCCAGGACCGGGGGCTGGTGGAGGTGGTGGGTCGGGGCGAGGGTCTGGGTCGGCCCCTCCTGTACGGCACCACGTCTCGCTTCCTGGAGCACTTCGGCTTCCGCTCGCTGGACGACCTGCCCCGGCCCGACGACCTCCCGGTGATCCTCCGCGACCGCTCCGAGCCCATCCTTCCGGACGACGAGGAGGAAGACGACGAGGCCGACTCCGGGGGAGAAGACGACGAGGCCGACTCCGGGGAAGGCGACGAGGCCGACTCCGGGGAAGGCGACGAGGCCGACTCCGGGGAAGATGATGGGGCCGACTCCGAGAGCCGGGATCGGGGCGAGGGGCCTGGCGCGGATGGAGGCTGAGGAGGGTCGCCGTGGGTGCTGAAGACGAAGAGATGCGGCTCCAGAAGTTCCTCTCACGGGCCGGGGTGGCGTCCCGGCGCGAGGCGGAGGGGATCATGGCCCAGGGGCGAGTGAAGGTGAACGGTCGCCGGGTGGTGACCCCGGGCACGAAGGTGGTCCCGGGACGGGACCGGGTGGAGGTGGACGGCCGGAAGGTGCGCCGGGATCCCGTCCGGTGGCTGGTGCTGAACAAGCCCCGGGGGACCCTCACCACTCGGAAGGATCCTCGGGGGCGACCCACCGTTTACTCGCTTCTGCCCCCGGACTCCGATTCGCTCCGATACGTGGGACGCCTCGACATGAACACCGAGGGCCTCCTGATCTTCACCAACGACGGGGATGCCGTGCACGGGCTTCTGCACCCGTCTTCGGAAGTCTCCCGGGAGTACCGGGCGTGGGTTCGGGACGTCCCCTCGGATCGCACGCTGCAGCAGCTTGCCCGGGGGGTGGAGCTGGAGGACGGCCGGGCTCGGCCCGAGGAGGTGCGGGTGCTCCGGGCCTCGGAGGAGAAGGGGGCCATTGTCTCGCTGGTCCTCCGGGAGGGTCGGAAGCGGGAGGTGCGGCGGCTCCTGAAGGCGGTGGGCCACCCGGTTCGTCGCCTCCGGAGGGTTCGCTTCGGCCCACTGCGCCTCCAGGACCTGAAGCCGGGGGAGTGGAGGGAGCTGTCGGCCGGCGAAGTCCGGGCACTGCGTCGGGCGGCCGGACTTTCGGCGGAGTGAGGGGGCGGGGTCCTTCATCGCGCCTCGCACGCCGAGGATGTCTTCCTTAGATTCGCGGCGGCCGGGAGGGGGGTGCGGTCCGGGGGCGGTCCGGGCGCGGATGGACCTTCCACGCGCAGGTGGGGCTTCAGCCACAGATCAACGTTCGACTACACGTTCAGGGAGGACCATGGAACTCCGGGATCAGACGATTCTTCTGATGGGTGGCGCGGGACTGGTGGGGCTTGCGGTGGCCCGCCGTATGCTGGACTTCCGGCCCGGGCGTCTGGTGGTGGCCTCGCTGAGGCAGGGGGAGGCCGAGGAGGCGGTGGCCGCCCTCCGGGAGGATCCCCGGGCCGAAGGAGTGGCCATCGAAGCGTCATGGGGCGATCTCTTTGTCCCGGCCGACGCCTCGCTTCGTCCCCGGGCCGAGGTGCTGGCCGATGACGAAGCCCGGGGGCGCTTCATCGAGGATCTCTACGGAGAACTCACCGAGGAGGTCTTTGCCCGCTCGGCGCTGGGCATGCTCCTGAGCGAGGTGAAGCCAGCGGTCATTGTGGACTCGGTGAATACCGCCGGTGCCCTGGCGTACCAGGATGCCTTCCGCTCGGCTGCGGGTCTCCGGGAGCTGGCGGAGAAGGGAAGCGTGGACCGGGCGGCGGTGGAGGCCCACCTGGCCACCCTCTACCTTCCCCAACTGATCCGGCACACCCAGATCGCGCTGGAGGGGATGAAGCGGGCCGACACCCGGATGTACGTGAAGATCGGGACGGCGGGCACCGGGGGAATGGGCCTGAACGTGCCCTTCACCCACTCCGAGGAGCGGCCCTCCCGGGTGCTGCTCGCCAAGGCGGGCCTGGCCGGAGCCCAGTCCCTCCTCCTCTTTCTCATGTCCCGGACGCCGGGGGCGCCGGCGGTGAAGGAGATAAAGCCCACCGCGGCCATCTCGTGGAAGTCGCTGGGATACGGGCCCATAACCCGGGGCGACGGTCCCCTCATGCGCTGTGACGCCACCCGGGCCGTGACGGTGGAGGAGGCCCTCGGCGGCTCGGAGCCCGACGCCTGGACGGTCCTGGACGAACCCCTTACCGGAGTGTACGTGGACTCGGGCGAGAACGGGCTGTTCGCCCCCTCCGAATTCGAGACGCTGACGGCGCTGGGGCTCATGGAGTACGTGACCCCCGAAGAGATCGCCGAAAATGTAATCCGGGAGATCCGGGGCATTCCCTCGGGTCGGGACGTGGTGGCCGCGCTGGACGCCTCCACCATGGGTCCCACCTACCGGGCCGGGATCCTGAGGGGCCAGGCGCTGGAGCGCATGGAGGCCCTCGAGGAGGCCCACGGGGTCCAGGGAGTGGCCTACGAGATGCTGGGACCGCCCCGGCTCTCGAAGCTCCTCTTCGAGGCGGCGATCCTGCAGCGTCTCTTCGGCACGGTGGACTCGGCGGCGGGGCTGGATCCGGAGGCCACGGCCCGGCGGGCCGGCGAGCTGGTCTC
>SKVI01000271.1 GCA_007129525.1 Gemmatimonadota bacterium
CAGAGCGAACGCGAGATGGCGAGCCCGAGTCCGGTGCCTCCGAACGACCGGGTCTGGGAGCTGTCGGCCTGTTCGAAGGGCTGGAAGACGTCGTCCAGGCGCTCTGCGGGGATCCCGATGCCGGTGTCCTCCACCTCGATGCGTGAAGGCGTGCCGTCCGCTTCCGCCTGGATCCGGATGTCGACCCGCCCCTGGCGGGTGAACTTCACCGCATTTCCGGCCAGGTTCAGCACCACCTGCTTGAGGCGGCGACGGTCGGCGCGGATGGATCCCAGTGGCTCCGGGACCGCGGAGCCGAGACTCAGCCCCTTCTTTCGGGCCTGGAACTCCAGGGTCTGCACCACCTCCCCCACCACCTCGTCCAGCTCCACCGGCTCCAACTGAAGCTCCATCCTCCGGGCATCGATCTTCGACAGGTCAAGGATGTCCTCGATGAGGGCCAGGAGGTGTTCGCCGTTGGCCATGATCCGCTGAAGGTAGTCCAGCTCCCGCGGCGGAACGCGGTCTTCCTGCTTCTTTCGGAGGATGTTGGCGAAGCCGATCACCGAGTTGAGGGGGGTTCGGAGCTCGTGACTCATATTCGCGAGGAAGGTACTCTTGGCCCTGGAGCTGGCCTCGGCCTCCTCCAGGGCCCGGCGGAGGATCCCCTCCACGCGCTTCTGATTCGTCACGTCCCGAATGATCAGAACCCGCGCCTCCCTTCCCTCGATGAAGGAATCCACCACCGAGACCTCCATGGGAAACCGGGTTCCGTCGGAGCGGCGTCCCTCCAGCTCGTGGGGCTCGGCACTCCCGCCCCGTCCCACCTGCGACAAAAACTGCTCGGCTTCTTTGCGCTGCGGCCGAGCCACCAGGTTCAGCACCGGATCGCCAATGAGCTGCGGGACCGCCACGCTGAAGAGCTCGGCGGCCCGGGCGTTGGCATCTACGATGCGACCCTCCCGGAAGATCACCACCCCTTCGAAGGACGCGTCGGCCAACCGACGAAACCGCTCCTCGCTCTCCTTCACCTGCACCAGGGCCTCCTCCAGGGCCTTCCGCGCGGCCTCCTCGCCCTGCCGGGCCTGCTCCGTCTGCTCCAGCGCCGTCTCCAGTTCAAGCTGACGCACCCGTTCCTGCCGGCGGAAGCTCTCCAGGCGTGCCATCCCTCGGATCCGCACCGAGAGGACGACCACCGCCAACCCCGTTGCCACCACCAGGGCCATTCCAAAGTAGGCCCACTCCGGTTCGCCCACGGCGCCCCCGGCGGCCAGGAGCCACCCACCCAGCGTGAGGGCGGCCAGCACGGCGAACCAGGCGGCATCCAGGTAGCAGAGCCCCGCTCCCAGGATCAGGAGGAGGAGGAAGGTGGTCTCCCTGGGCTCACCTGTGACCTGGAGCTGATAGATGAGCACGAAGAGTGCGACCGCCCCCACCATGGTCATGGCCAGGTGCGCCCGCCCCACCGGCACGGGCCACCGCTCCGCCGCCAGGCGCAGGAGGAGGAAGAGGAGGCTCGCGCCTGCCTTCACCAGGAGGAGGGTCGATTCCTCCGGCTGGCCTGGAAGCACCGCGCGCGCCAGCGCCAGGATGGCGGCCACCAGGGCCAGACCCAGAAGAATAGGCGGAAGCAGCCGACGCGCACGACGATCCAGGACCAGTTCCAGCTCGTCCCGGAATCGTCCAGTAGTGGGGGCGGGGGGGGGCGAGTCGTCCCGATCGTCGCCCGACCTGCGTCTGTCGCGGGTCAGGGGTCCCACTCCCGGTGCGGTGCCTCCGGGGACGCCCGGTGCGGCGAGTAGGGTCCGGGTCGCCTCACCGGGCCTGCATCCGGTAGAAGTCGATTCCCGCAGCCTGCTGCCCAACTTCGGCCGAGGCCACCAACTCGAAGGTGGTCAGGTCGAAGACGTCCACCTTCCCCGGTTCGGCCCCGATGCCTTCCACGCTCACGAAGGCGAAGCGGTCGTCGGGCGACACGGTCACCCCGTGCACCACCCGGGTAGAGGTGGGAGTTCGGGCCAGGCTCTCACCGGTCGCCAGGTCGAAAAACTCTACCGCGTCGCCCTGCTTGAGGGTGGCGATGAGGAGACGGCCGTCGGAGGTGATCTCCAGGTTGTAGGGGCCGCGGCCGGTCTCGAAACGCCGAGCGAGCTCCCACGATTCATGATCGATCTGGAGAATCTCGTCAGCGGCGTTGCACGCCACGAAGATCTCCGATCCGTCCGGCGAGGGGAGAGCCCACGTGGGGGAGCAGGTAGTGTCATGGTGTGCACCGTGGTCGTGCTCCGCCATGGCCACCGGCTCCGCAATGGCCCCGGGTCCCTCCAGATCCACCGAGAAGCGCCTGGAGACCTGGAAGCTCCGGGTGTCCACCTCCACCAGTTGGTCGTCCATCATGCACACCGAGTAGACGAAGGATCCGCTGCGGTGGGTGCGAACCCCGTGGGGCATGGTGCAGAGTTCGATCTGGTCCACCTCCACCACGTCCGGGGTGTAGACCACCGACATGGTGGACGGGACCATGGCCCCGTGGAGGTTGAAGTTCACCACGAAGGCGTAGAGCCCGTCGGGAGTGACGTCCAACGTCGCCGGAAACCGATCCAGGAGAATGGGCTCGGCCACCAACGAGTCGGGTCCGATCTCGAACTTCCAGAAGTGTCCGTCCGGCACGCCGTGTCCAGTGGTCATGTAGAGGTATCTCCGGTCGGGAGAGACCACCAGTCCGTGGGGACCCTCCACCTCGGTGGGAAGGCGACCAATGTTGGTGGTCCGTTCCACCTCGATCCCGTCGGGACCGAAACGAACCCGGTGGAGCTTGTCGGCCGACTCGGCGCCCACATAGACCCAGTAGTCGGCCTCCGGCTCCGGGTTCGTGGCCGGGCGTGCATCCGTGGCGTTCCCCGATGTCGCCCCCTGAGCGCCGCTGGCCTCGGCGTGCTGTTGTCCCCCCGCGCAGGCCCCGAGGCCGCCCAGGAGCAGGAGCACCATCGCGGCACGCGAGATGAGGGCGCAGCGGCGTATCGACAGACCGGTTGTGCTCATGAAGTCATCCTGACGTGGTTCATCCTCTGGTTCGACTCCTGAAACCTACCCACACGCATATACGGCTCGCCACCCCGAGGAGGCAGTCGCCACCCTTCCCCGCTCCAGAGCCCCGGCGCTGCAGCTTCCTGCGCGGGTTCCATGGATTCAGTCCACCAGCTGTAGCCGGGGGTTGGGCCGATACCAGCGGCCCGCCTTGGCGCACGGTTCACCCTCCACCCGCACCACGTCAGCGGTGAAGTCGTAGGAGCCGCGAACCAGCGCCGAGCCGACACCGTAGGAGTCCACCGGAACGCCCATGGATTCGAAACGGCTGATCTTTTCGGTGTCGAACCCTCCTGAACAGATGATCCGGACCTCGGAAAAGCCCTCCCGGTCCAGAGCGCTGCGAACCTTCTCCACAAGCCTCGGGTTCACCCCCCGGGGATCGAAATCTCCCATCTCCTCGAAGAGCGTCCGGTCCACCATTTTCTCCGAGGTGTCGAGGCGGACCCCGTAGAGTCGGTCCCCAAGGGCGCGGGCCACCTCGAGCGACGTCCCCACGTTGTCGTTGTCGAAGTCCACCAGAGAAACGACCTTCACGTCGCCCGGCATGTGCCGGGCGAAGGCCTCGGTAGCGGCTACCGTGTCACCCCCGTAGGCGGCGATGAGTGCGTGGGGAACGGTGCCCACCCCCTCTGAACCCCACCACGAAGCCTGGGCGTCGGTGGACACCCCGATGGCCCCTGCAACGTGGGCGGCCCACCCGTCACCGGTCTGGACCATCCAGTGGTCGTGGCGAGCCGGGAAGAACATGATGGGTTTGGGCCAGGCGGCCTCCACCACCTCACGGGTCCGAGTGGCGATCCGCGTACGCCGCCCCAGGACGCCCACGTAAAGGGTCTCCAGGTGCGCAAAGGCGGCGTAGGGGCCGGTAATCTCCATCACCGTCTCCCACGGGGTAGCCCGGTCGCCGTCCCAGAGACTTCGAACTTCCAGGTCGTTCCATTCGAACCCTTCGGTGAGGCAGGTCTTGAGGATGGCGATCGCCTCGTCGGTGCCCACCACAAAGGCGTCCTTCTTCTGGAAGACCTGCATGGTGACATCGGGGCTCCGGCCATCGGCCAGCAGCACCTCCCGGGCGCGGGTGAAGTATTTGTCCGAATAGTACCCGCTCCGCATTTTCTCCACCGGGAGCTGGAAGGTTTCGGGC
>SKVI01000016.1 GCA_007129525.1 Gemmatimonadota bacterium
CGGCACGAAGCGCCGGTCCGCTCATCCCCCCGGCGCCGGCCCCCAGCGCCGGACGGCGAGTCTCGGGATCCAGGACCAGCCCCGGGAGGGTGTTCACCAGGGTGAAGCCGTCGCCCCCGGCCCCTTCCACCGCCTGGATCACCGGAGCCAGGTCCGGAGCGTTGGGGGCCAGCTTGGCCACCAGCGGTCGCTGGGTGGCGGCCCGGGCCCCCTCCACCACCCGGGCGGCCTCGGCCGGATCCAGCGCAAAGGGGAGCCCACCCCGGCGGGTGTCGTTGGGGCACGAGAGGTTCAACTCGAAGGCGTGGAAGCCGTCGGCGTCATCCAGGATCCGGATGACCTGCACGAACTCCTCGGGGGTGTGGCCCGCCACGCTCACCAGCACCCGAGCCCGACGCACCCGGTCCCGGAGCCAGGGGAGCCGGGTCTCCCGCACCGCCCGGGCGCCGGGGTTGGCCAGCCCCACCGAGTTCACCATGCCGCCCCGGAACTCCGCCACCCGGGGAGCCGGATTGCCCCGCCGCGGCTCCAGGGTCACCGACTTGGTGACCAGGCCCCCCAGGCGATCCAGCTCCACCACCTCGGAGACCTCCTGGCCGAACCCGCACGTGCCTGCGGCCAGGAGGACCGGGTTCTGGAAGTCGGTCCCCAGGAGGTGCTGCTCCATTTCAGCTTGCGGCGCCCGAAGCCGTCACCGGTCCGCACGCCGTCATCGGTCCGCACTCCCGGGCGGATACCGCTGGAAGAAGCGCTCCACCGAGCGGGCCAGCGCCTGGGCGGTCTCCCGGTGGAAGCCGGGGTCGGTGAGGAGGCGCTCCTCCTCCCGGTGCGAAAGGAAGCCCACCTCCACCAGGACCGAGGGCATCATGGAATTGGTGATCACCGCGAAGGGACCCTGCTTGACCCCCCGGTCGGGGCCGGGGTGGAAGGTGGCCAGCTCGTCCTGGACCATCTCCGCCAGTAGAGCCGACCAGTGCTGGTGGTCAAAGGTCCTGAGGTCCCGGATGATCTCGGCCAGGAGCGGATCGTCCACCGACTCCCGCTCCTGGGGACCCTCGAGGTGGAGGGGGGCGTTCTCCGCCGCCGCCACCCTGCGCTCGTGCTCGGTGCGGGCCTCCGACAAGAAGTAGGTCTCGAAGCCGCGCACGTCGGGTCGGTCCAGGAGTCCGTTGGCGTGAATCGAGAGGAAGAGGCCCGGCCGCTCGCCCTTCCAATCGGTGGCCATGGTCCCTCGTTCCCAGAGGGGCACGAAGGCGTCACCCTGTCGGGTCATGCGCACCTCGATGGAGGAATCCTCCGCCAGCACCTCCGCCAGAGCCCGGCTCACCGCCAGCGCCACCTCCTTCTCCGTGACGCCGTCGGGGCCCACCGCACCGGTGTCGTGGCCACCGTGGCCCGGATCGATGACCACCACGCGGGGGGGTCGGTCGGTGCGAGGCTCCGTCTCGGCCCGGGGATCTCTCTGAGCCCGGGGCTCCACCTCGGCGGGAGGCCCCTCCGGCGCCGAGGCCCCTTCCACCTGCAGGCTCCGGAGCTCCGGATCCCACTCGTATGCGGCGGGGAAGAAGCCCGGGAGGAGGTCCACCAGGAGCTGCAGGGGAAGATGGAAGCCGTCGCCGAAGTGGTACGGCCCGTTCACCATCTGCACCGGGGCTCCCTCCCAGTCTACGAAGGGGGAGCCCGGCCGAAAGCCCAGCTCGATGCCGGTGCGGTGGGTGAGCCGGAAGATCCCACCCCCGTCGTGAGCGCTCCAACCGAGCTCCTCCAGCACCCCGGCCTCGAACGCCGGAAATCCCCGGTGCCGCTCCACCTCCACGGCGAGGACCCGCCCGTCGGGAAGAGAAACCTGGAGGGCATCGCCTGCGGGGCTCTGGGCGCCGGCCTCCGGAACCGGCTGCAGGTGAAGCTGGACGGCGACCACCAGGAGGGCCAGGAGGAGGACCCGGACCGGAGAGCTGGCAGGAGTCATGGCCTGAGCAGGCTCATCGGTGCGACTGGATGGCCCGGCGCGCTTCCATCTCCTGGGTGCGCCGCTTCAGCTTCTCACGCTTGTCGTGCAGCTTCTTTCCCCTGGCCAGGGCCAGGGTGACCTTGGCGTAGCCGCGACGAAAATAGATGTCCAGGGGGATCAGGGTGTTGCCCTTCTCCTCCACCGAGCCCACGAGCTTGCGGATCTCGCTGCTCCGGAGCAGGAGCTTGCGGGTGCGGGTGGGATCCACGTTCTCCCGGTTGGCCTGCTCGTAGGGGGAAATGTGGAGGCTGTAGAGCCAGACCTCACCGCCCTCGACGCGGGCGAAGGCGTCCTGAAAGGCGACCTTCCCGTCCCTCAGCGACTTCACCTCGGGCCCGCGGAGGACGAGCCCGGCCTCCCAGGTCTCGAGAATATGGTATTCGTGGCGGGCCTTCCGGTTGGTGGCCACCACCTTCCGGCCCGAGCGGTCGGAATCAGCCATCGTCCCGGCGCGCCCGGCTCAAAATACCAGGACGGGGGTGCCCACATCCACCAGGTGGTAGAGCTGCCGGGCTGCCTCGTCGGTGAGACGGATGCAGCCGTGAGACACCCGCCTGGACTCGGGGTCGGTGTTCATGAGGAGCTCGGGGCGATCGGTGCCGTGAATGGCGATGCCGTCACCCAGGTAGATGGCGGAGGTGCCCAGGGTGCCGGGGATCCGGAGCCGCTCGGCACTGCTGTTGGGCGTGGGAAGTCCCCGCTGCACGTAGTACCAGTCCGGGGCGATCCAGACCGGATCCTTCTCCTTCCGCCGCACCTCGAACATGCCCACCGGAGTGGTGAAGGTCCACTCCTGGCCCGCACCCTCCAGTTCGAAGCCGTGGCCCGTCCCCGCCGGGGCCGACCAGATGACCTGGCGGCCCTCCATGACCAGGACGCGGCTTTCGGCGATGTGGACCACCACGTAGGCACCGTCGTGCTCCACCAGGGGGCGGTCCACCACCATCTCCCTCTCCAGGGAACGGTCGGCGAAGACCACCGCCTCACCGGGGTTCAGAAGGCCCCCGCCGCCGGCGCTTCCGTTGCCGCCGCCGTTGCCGCCGAAGGGCGCCAGGCTCTGCGCATCGACCCCACCGGGAAGGGCCAGGCCCAACACCAGGAGGAGCGCCGTACCGGCTCCCATGGTCCTTCGTCCCTTTCTCTGCATGCGCACCTTCCTCCGAATCTCATAGGAACGGGCCACCAGGCCCCCTACGATGAACACCACCGCACCGTAATAGATCCAGAAAAACAGGATCGCTGCAACCGCCAGATTGCCGTAGGCCGTGGCGAAGTTGGCCACGCTGGTGACGTACCAGGTAAAGCCCACCTTCATGAGCTCGTAGAATACCGCCGTAAAGGTGGCACCCACCGCCGCGGTCCGCCAGGGCACCCAGCGCACGGGCACGTACTTGTACAGGAGATAGAAGAGGACCCAGGCCGAGAGGAAGGCCAGTACGTACCCCAGGATCCACTGGGCGAAGGCCGCCGCGTCGCCGCCCAGACCCAGAACCACGATCCCCACCGTCTCCACCGCCTGGAGGGCCACCGTGGCCGCCATGTTGAGCAGGAGGAGGAAGCCTCCCAGCAGAACCACCTGCAGGTCGAAGAGCTTGCCGGTGATGAAGCCCCGATCCTCGTCCGGAGAGAAGATATTCCGGAGCACCACCCGCAAGGTGGCGACCAGCCGCGTGGCGATCCAGGCCAGGACCACGGCCCCCACCAGGGTGAAGCCGGTGCGCTCTTCGACGATTCCCCCCACGAACCGTCCCACCGTCTCCACCAGCTCCACGTCGCCCTGCACTTCGGGGAGGTAGGCCAGCAGCACCTGGAGGAGCTCGGGAGTGGGCTGGCCGAAGCGGGCGGTGACCACGTAGCCGGAGATCCCCACGATCAGGAGGATGAGGGGAACCACGGCCACCAGCACGTTGAAGGTGATGGCCCCGGCCATGAAGAAGAGATCGCTCCGGGCCACTCGCTGGCCCAGGTCGGCGAAGAATGCCCGGACCTCCTTCCACGCCGAAGCGAGCCCCGCCACCGCCTCGTCGGTGTGGGACTCGTCGCTCACGTCGGGATTTCGGGGGTCTTACCCGGAGACTCAGCTCTCCTCGGGCGTCTCATCCTGGGCCTTCTTCTCGTCCGATGCGGCGGTGCGGGCGGCGTCGACGCCGGCCCGGTAGGCGGCCTTGGAACGCTCGATCTTCTCCTCCAGCTCGTCCCGGGCCTCGCCGGCGGCGTGGCGGCCCGAGTCCACCGCTTCCCGCACCGCCTCCACCCGGTCCATGAGCTCGGCCCGGGCCTGCTCCAGGCGATCCTCGATCTGATCCTGGGCCTCGCGCATGCGTTCCTCGGCGGCGTCCCGGATCCGGCCTGCCCGCTCCTTCAGGTCCTTCTGGGTCTCCTCGCCGGAACGGGGCGCGAAGAGGAGGGCCAGACCCGCTCCCATGAGGGCACCCAGGAGGAAGGGACCCACCCCACCTCCGCTCTCCCGCTCGATGACGTAGTACGGACCTTCTTCCCGATTGCTCATGGTCTGCCTCCAGGTGATGCGAGAAAAGTGCGTCGGCCAACTGAAAATAGAGGACCCGGGAAGGCCCGTACAGCGCCTCCCGACCTCACACGGTCCATTCCTGGTCGTCGGGGGCCATCTCGGGGGGGTCCACACCCTCCCGGCCCAGCAGTCCCGACGTGAGGACCTTCCCCAGTTCCACCCCTGGCTGGGTCAGGGGATCCACTCCGTAGTGCGCGCCGGCCATGACGGTGGTCACCTGAAGGAGCATGAAGAGCCCTCCCAGCGAACGGGCGTCCAGGCGCTCCACCTCCAGGGTCAGCGAGGGCCGTCCCCGGCGACGAAGGGCCTCGGTGGTGGCCCTGAGTTCGGTGTCCAGGAGTTCGGCCAGGGTGTGACCTCCCAGGTAGGCCAGCTCCGGGTGCTCGCCGTGGGAGGCCGGAAGCTCCAGGGGCTCGTCGCGGCGGGCCACCCGCACGAAGACCACCACCTTGTCCCGGGGACCCTCCATGAGGAGCTGAAGGAGGGAGTGCTGGTCCACCGCCCCCAGCGCCGCCAGCGGCGTGGGCCCCACCGTGGGCGCCTTTCCCAACGACTCTCCCCAGAGCTGCTGAAACCAGAGGGCCAGGGCCCGGAGGCGGTCCGAGTACGGCATGAAGACCTGCACCGGGCACCCCAGCTCGCTGTCGGCGGCGTGAAGCAGCACCGAGAGAAGGCCGGCGGGGTTTCGCCGGAGATCGTCCCTGAGGCAGCGGCTGCGCATCTCGGCGGCGCCGGCCAGGAGGGCGCCCACGTCCACTCCGGTGGTGGCGGCGGGGAGGAGCCCCACCGGTGAGAGGACGGAGAAGCGCCCGCCCACATTCTGCGGCACCGGGAGTGCGGGGATCTCCCGCTCCGCCGCCAGCCGCCGCAGGGCCCCCCGTTCCGGATCGGTGGTGAAGAGAAGGTGGCCCCGGACACCTTCATCGCCCAGCTCCTCCCGGAGCCGGTCTTCGATGATCAGGTACTGGGCCATGGTCTCGGCGGTGCCGCCGGACTTGCTCACCACGTTGAAGAGGGTACCCCGGAGGTCCACCTGTCGGAGGAGGGCCGCCGTGGAGTCGGGGTCGGCGTTCTCCAGGAAGTGGAGCCGGGGGAAGTGGTCGCGGGCCTCGTCTGACGCCTCGTTCCAGTGGCGGTCCAGGAGGGCCTCCGCAATGGCCCTCCCTCCCAGGCTGGAGCCCCCGATGCCCACGACCACCAGGGTGTTGAACCACTGCCCGAACGAGTCGGCCACCTCCTGCACCTGGCGGGCCAGGCGCTGCTCGTCGGGGAGGTCCAGGAATCCCAGGTCGCCGGAACGGCGCCCCTCCCGGACCCCCTCCAGCGCTGCCTGGAACCGGGTCTCCAGCTCGCCGCCCGGCACCAGGCGCTCCGGGTCCAGGGCCTTGCCGGCGTCGCTTCCCAGGCGGGGTTCCAGGAGATTGCCGTAATTCAGGGAGACCGGGCTCATGCGGGGTCCTCCATCTCGATGCTCAGGCCGTCCCAGGCCGGGCGTACCTCCGGGGGCAGGCCGTCCTCCAGCTCCCGGTGGCTCACCCGGTGGGTGATGTGGGTCAGGAAGGTTCGACGCGCCCCCACGGCCCGGGCGGCCTCCACCGCCTCCTCCACATTGAAGTGGGTGGGGTGGGGATTTCCGAACCAGAGGGCGTTCAGCACCAGGACATCAACCCCCCGAAGCTCCTGGAGGGTCCGTTCGGGCAGAAGCTTGGCGTCGGTGATGTAGCCCAGCGGGCCCACCCGGAATCCCAGGGGCGTCATCCGGCCGTGGGGCACGGGGAGGGGCAGGACGGTGGCGCCGGCCAGGATCTGGGGCTGGTACGGCCGGACGGGATGCAGCTTCAGCTCGGGCTTGGAAGTGCCCTTCTCCGGCCGGACCTCCCGGTCGAAGATGTAGCTGAAGCGGTCCTCCACCAGCTCCCGTGCGTCGGCGGGCACGAAAATGGGGAGGCTCCGGCGCATACGCACCGAGAAAATCCGCAGGTCGTCGATGCCGTGGAGGTGGTCGGCGTGGATGTGGGTGTACCAGACCGCGTCGATGGAGCGCACTCCCTCCCGAACCAGTTGCAGTCGGAGCTCGGGAGGCGAGTCCACCAGGATTCGGCGGTCGTCGTCCCACGAGAGGAGGGCGCCGTGGCGGGTTCGCCGGTCCCGGGGATCGTCGGAGGTGCACACCGGACAGTCGCACCCCACCACTGGCACCCCGAAGGAGGTTCCGGTTCCCAGGAACGTGAGCTTCACCCTTCCGGCTCCACTAGAGGTGCTCCACCCGCATGGTGTTGGTGGTCCCGGGCTGATGGAAGGGGAAGCCGGCGGTGACCAGCACCGAATCGCCGGGCTGACCGACTCCGTGCTCCAGGATTTGTCGCTTTCCGAACTCCGTCAGGGCGTCGTAGGTGACCTCCTCGGACTCGGCCAGGAGCGGCCGCACGCCCCACACTGCGGCCAGCTGTCGATAGGTGCTCAGGTCGGTGGTGACGGCAAAAATGGGAACCGCCGGCCGGTGCGACGAAACCAGCCGGGCCGAGAAGCCTGATCGGGTAATGGTGAGGATGGCCGGCGCCCCCAGGTTCCGGGAGGCGTCCACGGTGGCCGAGGCCACAGCGTGCTCCCGGGGCGTGGCGCCGGAACGGAGTGCATAATGGGTCATGCCCAGGTACCGGGGCCCCGACTCCAGAATGCCACTGGCCTCGATCTCCCCGATGATCCGCACCAGGGCGTCCACCGCTTCCCGGGGGTACTGGCCCACCGCGGTCTCACCCGAGAGCATCACGGCGTCGGTGCCGTCCAGCACGGCGTTGGCAACGTCGGAGGCCTCGGCCCGGGTCGGGCGGGGGTGCTGGATCATGGACTCCAGCATCTGGGTGGCGGTAATCACCGGACGGGCGTGGTAGTTGGCCAGCTGAATGATCTTCTTCTGGGCCAGGGGAACCTTCTCGAACGGGAGCTCCACCCCCAGGTCTCCCCGGGCCACCATGACCATGTCGGTTTCGTGGAGGATCTCCTCGATGACCGAAAGGGCCCGGGCCATCTCGATCTTGGCCACCACCAGGGCCCTGTCCGCCACCCTCTCCTTCAGCTCGGCCACGTCCGACGCCTGGCGCACGAAGGAGAGGCCGATGAACTCGACCCCGGCCGCCAGCGCCACCTCCAGGTCGTCCAGGTCCTTGTCGGTGAGCGACGCCGCCGAGAGAACCCCCGACGGAACGTTGATCCCCTTGTTGCTCCGGAGCTCGCCTCCCCGGACGACCCGGAACCGGGCCCGCCGTCCCTCGGTGCCGGTACACTCCAGCTCCAGGAGCCCGTCGTCCAGGAGCACCGGATCCCCTTCTCGTACATCCTGGGCCAGGTCGGAGTAGGTGGTGGGCAGCTCACCCGGCCGCTCCTCCCCCTCGGGGGCGAAGATGACCTCGGCTTCTTCCTCCAGGAGCACCGGTTCGGCCAGCGTCCCCACCCGCATCTTGGGTCCCTGCAGGTCCACCAGGATGGAGACGGGACGATCCACCGCCTCGCCGGCCTCCCGGACCGCCTCGATCCGCTGCCGGTGCTCCTCCGGAGTCCCGTGGGACATGTTGATGCGGGCCACGTTCATCCCCGCCAGCACCAGGGCCTGGATGGTCTCGGCGCTGGAGGTGGCGGGTCCAAGGGTACAGACGATTTTGGTTCGAAGCATCAAGACCTTCTATGTCGGCGGCATTCAGATTTCGGGTGAGGAGGCCCGTGCGGGCCGCCCGGAAGTTGCCGCCTCGAGGGGGTGGGAGGCAAGGCACCTTCGCTCAAGACGCCGGAGGGCGGAACATTTGCAGGTTTCATGCGGTATACCTCGTCTTTCGCGGGTCTGCGTCGGCCCATCGGGGGAGACCCGGCGGGCGCCGGGCCTTCTGCACGAGCCGCCAGAACGCGCCCACAACGGGAGTCCGCCTGCACTTGATGGACATCAAACTGATCGAACGATCCGAGGAGCTGGAACCCCTCCACGCCCACCTGGCGACGGCGAACCGGATCGCCCTGGACTGCGAGGCCGCCGGCTTCCATCGGTACTCCGACCGGCTCTGCCTGGTCCAGTTGACCCACGACGAACGCACCTACCTGTTGGACCCCCTCTCCGTTGACGTCGGTGACCTCCTTCGACCCATTCTGGAGGACCCGAGCCGGGAGGTGGTCATGCACGGAGCCGACTTCGACCTTCGGCTCCTGGACCGGGACCTGGGCATCAATCTCCAGGGTCTCTTCGACACCCAGATCGCGGCATCGATCCTGGGCATCGATGGAATCGGCCTGCAGTCGCTCCTGGAGCGGACCCTGGACGTCCAGCTCTCCAAGAAGTACCAGCGTGCGGACTGGGCCCGGCGGCCCCTCCCCGACGAGATGCTCAAGTACGCGGCCCTGGACACCCACCACCTCCTGACGCTGGCCGACCGGCTGGCCCGGGAGCTGAGTGAGGCGGGCCGCATGGACTGGGCCCGGGAAGAGTTCGCCGAGCTGGAAAAGATCCGCTACGAAGAGCCCGAGGAGTCGGACCCGGCGGCCCGCCTGAAGGCGGCCCGGGACATGACGGACCGGGAAGTGCACCGGCTCCGGGAAGCGCTCCACTGGCGGGACGAGATCGCCCGGGAACGGGACCGGGCCCCCTTCAGGGTAGCCAACGACTCGGTCCTGATCCAGGCGGCGCGGCAACCCCCCGCCAGCGTGGAGGCCCTCATCGATATTCGCGGCATGAACCGGGGGCTGGCCCGACAGGAGGGAGAGGGCCTGGTCCGTCGACTCCAGGCAGTGGAGTCGCTGGCGGCCGACGAGGTCCAGGGTCTCCCCGCCAGGGAGTACTCCGGGCGGGGACGTCCCCCTCCGGAGGTGCAGGACCGGATGCGGAGCCTGAAACAGGTGCGCAACCAGCGGGCCGCTGAGCTGGGAATCGACCGGGGAACGCTGCTTCCCAACGCCCTGCTGGAAGAGCTGGCGCTGGAGCCTCCGGACGAGGTGGAGGACGTGAGCCGGGTGCCGGGCATACGCACCTGGCAGGCGGAAATTCTGGGACCAGACCTGGTCCGGGCGTTGAACGTCCCCTCGGGGTCGGGCGCCGAGCAACGATAACTACACTTGAACCGGATACGGAGGTCGAATGGCTTCGGAGATGCTGCAGAGGGATGACCTGTCGGTATACGTGGTGGCGGGCGTCCCCAAGAGCTTCAAGAAGAAGCTGCAGAAGTTCGTGGAGAAGGAGTCCAAGTCCGACGGCGACGTCATGCTCCTGGACGAGGAGATGACCGACTGGGTCTTGGCACGCGTGCAGGGGGAGAAGCGCAGGAGCCACGAGCAGACCCCGGCTTCGTCCGCCCTTTGGCGGGCCTACCGGGCGCTGAGCGCGGCGCGCTACCACCTGCAGGACCAGCCCATCGAGAAGGAGATCCGGAGCCTGCGGGACCAGATCGAGGAGCTGTGGCGGGACACGAGCCCCCTCCACGAGGTGGAGGAGGAAGAGGAGCTGGAAGAGGCCAGTTGAGCCTTCTTTCCGGCTCAGCTCGCCTCAGGCGCCGTCCTCCTCCTTGACCTTGCAGTCGATGCAGTAGCGGGCATGGGGGAGGGCGTCCAGGCGTTCGAAGCCCAGGGCTGCGCCGCAGGTGTGACAGTTCCCGAAGTTCTCCGGATCGTTGTAGAGCCTCCGGAGCGCCTGCTCCAGGCGGTACAGGTAGCGGCCCTCCTTCGTGGCGAAGAGGGCTGCCTTTTCCCGTTCCATGGCCTCGGTCCCCTGATCGGCCATGTGATCGGTATAGGCGGCCAGGGTGGAGTCGCCCGATTCCCGATCGGCCTTCGCCATCTGGTCGAAGAGGCCCAGGGAACGAAGGGCCTTCGCCCGTTCCTCCTGCAGCCGCGATTCGATATGCTCCAGCTGTGACTTGTCAAGCATTGTACGCCCTCGCCTGGGGTAGGCTCGTGGAGGCGGATCCAGCCGGGCTACCGGCCCGGACCGACGCCATCCCGATCAGCATGGAAAGTTACCGAACCCTGCCGTCCCCGTCTACTGTTGGCCCTACCATCGGACGGGGCCGAGGACGCAAACCGTATTTCACGTCAGGAGACGTGCCATGGACACCATACATTGCCAGCGATGCCAGGACGAGAGACCGGCTCTTCCCAATCCCCCCTTCCGGAACGAACGGGGCGAGATCATCCAGAAGCGGATCTGCCAGATCTGCTGGGGTGAGTGGCTGGAGCACCAGACGCTCCTGATCAACCACTACGGACTGGACCCACGGGAACCGAAGTCCCGAGAGTTCCTGTACTCGCAGATCGACGAGGTCCTCCTGGGCGACGGCGAGGCCGAGCAGGTGGACACGTCCAAGCAGGGCACCGTCGAGTGGTAGGACTCACGGCAAGGCGAATCAGCCGCCGGAGTGCTCCACCCCTTCGCCCCTGAGGACGGGCGCGATCTCTTCCATGGCCCCCTCGAGGGTCCCCTTGTCGATGGTCAGGGGAGGGGCGAAGCGAATGACCTGGTGATGGGTCTCTTTGGCCAGGATCCCCCGGTCCATGAGGGTCTCGCAGAAGGGTCGAGCCGGGCCCGAGCTCTCCTTGATGACGACCCCGATCATGAGCCCCTTGCCCCGGACGTGGTCCACGTGGGGTGAATCCACCGCCCGGAGCTCGTCCATGAACCAGGATCCCAGCTCGTCGGACTTCCCGGGCAGATCTTCGTCGAGGATCACCTTGAGGGAGGCTCGGCCCACGGCGGCCCCCAGGGGGTTGCCGCCGAAGGTGGATCCGTGGTCGCCCGGGCGGAACACGTACATGTACTCGTCGTCGGCGATGGCGGCCGACACCGGGTAGACTCCGCCGCCCAGCGCCTTCCCCACGATGAGCACGTCGGGGCGCACCTCTTCCCAGTCGCAGCAGAAGAGGCGCCCGGTGCGGCCCAGTCCGGTCTGGATCTCGTCGGCCATGAAGGCCACGTTCTCCCGGGTGCAGATCTCCCGGGCGCCCGAGAGGTAGCCCTCCGGCGGGACCGTCACTCCTCCCTCGCCCTGGATGGGCTCCACCAGGAAGCCTACGGTGTTCTCGTTCACCGCGTCCCGGAGGGCGTCCAGATCTCCGTAGGGAACCCGGGGGAATCCGGGGGCGAAGGGCCCGAAGCCCTCCTTGTACTGCTCCTCGGACGAGAAGCCCACCACGGTGGTGGTCCGCCCGTGGAAGTTCCCGTCACAGACGATGATCTCGGCCTTGTCCGCCGGCACACCCTTCACCTCGTAACCCCACTTCCGGACCATCTTGATGGCCGTCTCCACCGCCTCGGCCCCGGTGTTCATGGGCAGCGCCTTCTCGAACCCGGTGGCCTGGCAGAGCTCTCGCACGAAGGGCCCCATCTGGTCGTTGTGGAAGGCCCGGGAGGTGAGGGTGATCCGCTCCATCTGGTCCTGCACCGCCTGCAGGATCCGGGGGTGGCGGTGCCCCTGGTTGAGGGCCGAGTAGGCCGCCAGCATGTCCAGGTATCGGCGCCCCTCCACGTCCCAGACCCAGACCCCCTCGCCCCGCTCCAGGACCACCGGCAGCGGTTTGTAGTTGTGAGCGCTCCAGCGATCTACCTCGGACAGGATCTCCGACGTTCGGGGGGCGGCCGTCTGGCTCATTGAATCTCCTTGGTCTCGGGGAAGGGTTCTGGGTGTGCGGAGGTCCAACCGTTGAGAAGGTCGCGGGCGGAAAGGCGGGGATCAAGAGGCACCGCGATCCGGGGCGGGGTGGGGTGAACGACCGAACGGGGCCGGGCTCTTCAGCCCGACCCCGTTCGCGTGTTCGCTGGCGCGTGGGCCGCGCCGCGTCCGGATTCAGTCGGTGAGGGCTGCCACCACCGATGGCGGCACGATCACCTGGTCGATGACGTGGATGATCCCGTTGCTGGCCGAGATGTTGAAGAGGCCGGCACCCACCAGGATTGCCGCGTCGTACTCCCTGATGCCCGTGAGCCCGTCAGCGATGGTGGCGTTGCCCCGCACGTCGAAGGTCTCGCCCAGGAGGCTCTCTACGGTGCGACTCCGGGGGGAGCGGGCCGGGGGCACCACGCTGTTGGCGGCTCTGCGACCCTCCACCACGTGGTACAGGAGGACGTCCAGCACCACGTCCGCCGGCACGTCGTTGATCTCGTTGATCTCCGCACCCAGGACGGCGGAGAGCAGACCGTAGAGATTCTGGAACGCCTCGTCGGTGGGCGCAAAGACCGTGTACTGGTCCGTGCCGGTGAGGAAGAGGTCCACCAGGCCGGTGTCCAGCTCACCGTCTACGTAGACCAGGGCACCCACGAGCTCGTCAAAGCCGGCCTCGATGGCGATGGCGGCGATGGGATCGTCGCCCGGCGCCGGAGCGCGGTTCTCGGCAGTGGTCTCGGGGGCGGTAAGGAGATCGGCGTCGGCGGAGGCGTCGTCGCAGGCGACGAGGGCGGCGGCGACGAAGAGCGCCAGGGCGGTGAGGATCAGACGTTTCATTTTCGTTCTCCAGAGGGAAGTACAGGTATGGGCCGCGGCGCGAACGCAGGCGGGCGGTCCAGTTATCGTAGAGCAAATCTGTACATCCCCCGGACAGATGTCAAGGGTACATGTACATTACCTGTACAACCTTCAGGAGGACGGGGGTCGGTCCTCGTCTCGGCGGTACCTCACCGCCGGCTGCTCGTCTTCGTTCACCTCCAGCCGGAAGACGTCGGGACGGGCGTAGTGACCCACGGCGTCGAACTCGTAGCGGTGGCGGGCGATCTCGGACATGTCCAGGCGGGCGTGCAGGATCCCCGCCTCGCCGTGGAGGGGGCCGGCCAGGAGGGTCCCGTCGGGACCGTAGACGGCGCTTCCGCCCCGGCACATCTCCAGGGGCCAGCCCTCCAGCTCGTCGGCCACGGGGAGGTCGTCGGGGTAACGGTCCCGGGTCACGTACTGGTTGCACCCCAGCACGAAGCAGCGTCCCTCCACGGCGATGTGGCGGAGGGTGGCCTGCCAACGGTCCCGGTCGTCGGCGGTGGGGGCCAGGTAGATCTCCACGCCCTTCCCGTAGAGGGCCATCCGGGCCAGGGGCATGTAGTTCTCCCAGCAGATGAGACCCCCCACCCGTCCCAGCGGGGTGTCCAGCACCGGCAGGGTGCTCCCGTCGCCCTCACCCCAGATGAGCCGTTCAGCCGCCGTGGGCTTCAGCTTTCGATGCCGGCCCAGGAGCCGGCCGTCGGGGCCGAAGTGGGCCAGGGTGCAGTAGAGGGTGCCCCCCTTCCCTTCTTCCTTCTCCACCACCCCCACCGCCAGGTGCACCCCCGCCTCCCGGGCCGCCTGGCCCAGCTCCCGGCTCTCGGGTCCCGGCAGGGTGATGGCCGACGACCAGTAGCGGCGAAAGGTCTCCTTGCCGGCCTCGCTTCTCCCCCCCACCGCCGTCCCGAAGCGCAGTCCCCAGGGGTAGCCCCCCACGTAGGCCTCGGGGAAGAGGACCAGCCCGGCGCCCTCTCCGGCAGCCTGACGCGTGAGTCGGGCCACCTCGGCCACCGCTCCGGGAGTGTTGAAGGGGAACGCACGGGCCTGCACCACGGCCACCGGGACCGGGGGCGCGCCCTCCCCCGATCCCGTGCTCAGCTCAGCCACACTCGCTGAAGCCGCAGACGTGGCACTTCACGCACCCTTCCTCGTACGCCAGCTGGCCGGCCCCGCAGTCGGGGCAGCTCCCCAGGAAGGACTGCTCCATGTGGTCGGCCTGGAAGGCGGCCTGGGCGCCGGAGCTGCCCCCCGCGGGCCGGGTGGTCTCGCTGGCCGGTGCCGGCGCAGCGGAGCCCGTGGGCAACAGCTCCTCCTGCACCCCTTCCCGCTCCTGCAGGTAGCGCTCCATGGCCTGGGCGATGGCGTCGGGGGCCGAGAGCACCTTGTTGGGACCCACCCCCACAGCCCGGTCACACGAGATCCCCCGGAGCTGGTCCCGCACCGCGGTGATCGGGATCCCCGAGCGCAGCGCCAGCGAGGCCAGGCGGCCGATGGCCTCGGTGTCGGCCATGGCGGCGCCCCCCGCCTTCCCCAGAGTGCAGAAGACTTCGAAGGGGCGGCCCGACTCGTCCTCGTTGATGGTCACGTAGAGGTCGCCCAGGGGCGAGTTCATCTTGATGGTGCGGCCCCGGAGCATGGAGGGGCGCTGGCGCTTGTGGCGCCGGGCCCGGGCGTCCTCGTCCTGCTCCA
>SKVI01000081.1 GCA_007129525.1 Gemmatimonadota bacterium
CGCTTCTCCTCCCCGTGGGGCAGAGCGTCGATCCGGTCCAGCTCGGCTGTCACCTCTGCTGCCCTCTCAGCCGCCAGGCCGTCGTGGCGCACGAGCTGGTCGAAGTGGGCACGTGCCACCGCCATGTGGGCGGGCCAGTGCATGCGGGGCTGGTGCTGCGGGTTGAACTCGTGGAACTGCACCAGGCGCGCCGCTTCCAGCTCGTTCTCCGACAGGTACTCGCTGGGCACCAGCTCCAGCACGTCGAGCCCTCGGGAGATCTCCGAGCCGTATACGTGGCCGTTGTACCAGTAGGTGGACCAGTATCCTCCGGTGTGAAGCTCCTCTGCGCTCAGGGGACCCCGGTCGAAGAAGGCGATCTCGTAGGGGTTGGCCGAGTCGGTGAAGTCGAAGACCGAGACGCCGCCCTGGTACCAGGCCTGGACCTTGATGTCACGGCCCGGCACCGGTACCAGCGAGCCGTTGTGGGCCACGCAGTTCTCCAGCTCGCTCTGTGGCGCCGGCAGCTTGTAGTAGCTGGCCAGCTGCATGCGCCCGTCCACGACGTCGAAGATGGCGTTGGCGCCCCACTCCGGCTGGTCGGTGGCCAGACAGCGGGGTGCGCCCCCGCCGCCCCACTCATCGGTGAAGATCACCTTGGAGCCGTCGTTGTTGAAGGTCGCCGAGTGCCAGTACGCGAAGTTGGGATCGATGACCTCGTCCACCCGCACCGGCACCGCCGGGTTCGAGATGTCGAAGAGGATCCCATTTCCGGAGCAGGCACCGGCGGCCAGCCCGATCTCGGGGTAGGCCGTGATGTCGTGGCACATGTTGGTGTCACGGGTGCGTTGGGTTCCCTCTCCGTGGTCGCCGCCCTCCCAGAGTCCGGCGATGCGACCCGTCTCGTCGTCGGCGAAGACCCGGGGCGAGTCGAGGAGCTCGGCCTCGTGCGGCGCCGCCAGGGGAACCCGGATCACGTCGATGCTCCAGTAGGCGGTGGTGGGATCGTCGGGATCCCGCACGTCGACGCAGCCCTCCAGCTCCTCGCCGGGACGGGAGCCGCTGGTCCCCGAGTTGTAGACGTAGAGGGTTTCGGTGTCGTTGGGGTCGGTGACGAGGGTGTGGGTGTGGGAGCCGCGGCAGGTCTGGATGGCCGCCACCTGCTGCGGGTTGTCCAGGTCGCTGATGTCAAAGATCCTGACCCCGCGGAAGCGTTCGGCCGAGACCGTCTCCTGGACGCCCTGGGTTCCGCAATCCAGCCGGCCCCGGGTCTCCTGCGCCGACATGAAGACCAGGTCGCCGAAGACGGAGAGGTCGCCCTGCCCGCCGGGGCACACCACCGAGGTCCGAAGCTCCGGATTTGCGGGATCGGAGATGTCGTAGACGTTGAACCCGTGGTAGTTGCCCACGAAGGCCAGGTCGCCCTGGAAGCCCATGTCGGTGTTGGAGAAGCGGCCGTCCCCGGGCGTGTCCGGGTTGTAGAAGCCGTCGGGTCGGGGCAGGTTGACCAGGAGGTTCATGTTCCATGACGCCTCCTCGGCATCGGTCCACCCGGCGCCCAGCCCCACCCGGGGGTCATTCTCGGCGGTGAAGGTCGGGTTCTGCTGGCCGGCGGCGGGAGACGCCACCAGGCTCAGGGCCATGGCCGTGAGGACGAAAGCGGCGGAAAGTAGGAGAGCCCTTCCGAGCGCGAAGGACCGGGTCACGTGGTCACTGGTCATATTCTGGATTCCGTTGGTCGGTGGATGGATGGTTCGGTTGCTACGAGGAATCATCGTCCTGCGGGTGGGCCGTTGTTCACCTGGAGGTCCAGGACCCGGAGCTCGAGTTCGAGTCCCTCCCCGGCCAGCACGGCCTCCATGGCCTGGAGCTGCTCCTGCATCATCCCCTGGACCATCTGTCGCTGGGCCTCGGGCATCTCCTGCAGTTGGCGCTGGAGCTCCGCCATTCCGGTTCGGGCCTGTGCCAGCTCGTCTTCTGAGATCCCGGACGAGGCCAGGTCCATCTCGACGGCGGTGACGAAGGGATGCAGGTAGCCCTCCACCTCGCGGTAATCGGAGAAGTGGAGCTCCATGCCCACCGGACGGGGCTGCCCCCCGTCCCGGACCTCCCCGTTCAGGCTCACGTGGAGGGGCACCAACAGCTCCCTGTCCATCTCCATGGTCATCTCCCGGAGGTCGAAGGCGCCTGCGCCGTCGGGGATGCCCAGATCCAGGTCGAGACCATCGAAGTCCGAGATCTGCAGACTCCAGGTGTCTCGGCCTGCCACGGAGCCCGAGCCTCGCAGCGCCCATCGGTCCGCCGCCGACTCGTACAGCTCATGGGGGTCGGTCCAGAAGGCTTCGGCGGCGTCGAGCTCGGGTTCTCCTTCGAACCCCGGGGCACGGGTGGATCTGGGTATCAGCACGGAACGCCCGTCTACCGTCTCCCGCACCATGTACGAGGTCATGGAGATCCCCATGACCTCCTGGGTCACGGTCAGGTTCTCCACCCCGGCCAGTCGCGCGTCGTGGGCTTCCAGCGCCCGGGTCAGGATCTCCTGCGCCGATTGGGCT
Organism: Gemmatimonadota bacterium; assembly: GCA_007129525.1. Classification (GTDB taxonomy): domain Bacteria; phylum Gemmatimonadota; class Gemmatimonadetes; order Longimicrobiales; family Gaopeijiaceae; genus PWLA01. Next base: position 2,535 of record SKVI01000081.1, read on the forward strand.
GTGGCGGAAGAGGGGACGGTGAGAGCCGCGGTGGCCACGGCCAGAGCGGTCAGGGCCAGCATGGCACCGGGTCTACGGTGGAGGGAGGACATGGCATTTCCTGGTGGAAAGGTCTGGGGCGTGGCCTGCGGTCGGGTCTCACGCTCCGCTCACCGTAATCGAGAGGGAACCGGAAAATGGGCCTGTCGAGGGGTGGCTCTTTGGGAACCGGCGAGTCCGGCGATGCCCCGCATACCTGCGGTGGCCGGGAAAAGATCCCGGGACGCATGTCGGGAAGGTGGGGGCTGCGGCCCTCCCCGAGCTTGCAGATGCCCCACGCGGCCCGTAGCCTGAGAGGGTCGGGCCGCCAACCGATCAACAACTGACCCGACCCGTCCATTCCGCATCGAGCCCGTCTCCTGGAGGCCATCCCATGACCCGTTCCCGTCCCCTCTGCCTGTTCCGCGTTCGACCTGAAACCGTCGTTGGACCCATCCCTTCAGCCTTTCGCTTTTTCGTGCTGGCCCTGATGGGAGCCCTGGTTCTTCTGGCCGCGGCCAACAGCGCTGACGCGCAGTTCAGGGACTACCAGGACGTGGTGCCACCGGGCGCCGATTCCCAGGAGGGGCTCTTCCACGTGCACCAGCACGAAGACCAGTTCCTGTACGAGATTCCCGACAGCATCCTGGGGCGGGACATGCTTCTCATGAGCCGGTATGCCCGGACTCAGCAGGGGCTCGCAACCGACGGAACGAGCCCCGGCGGCGAAATGGTGGTCCGGTGGGAGCGCCAGGGGGACCGGATTCGCTTGCGGGCCATCTCGTACCAGGTGGACGCCGACCCGGACATGCCCGTCTACATGGCCGTGGAGCGGGCCAACTTTGCCCCCATTCTGGCGAGCTTCGAGATCGAGGCTCGAGGGCAGGGCACCAGCGTGGTGGACGTCTCGGACCTGTACCTGGGTGGTGCCGACGTCTTCGAAATCGGAGCCGGACAGCGAGCCCAGTACGGCGCCCGGGGGATCGACCGGAGCCGCAGCGAGGTCACCTCCGTGCGGAGCTTCCCCATCAACGTAGAGGTGCGGGCCACCCTCACCTACGGCGCCGACAGCCCCCCCTCGCAGGCCCGGGGTCGCTCCATCTCGGCCGAGTTGAACCACTCTATGATCTTGCTCCCCGAAGAGCCCAAGCCCCGGCGCTGGTTCGACGAGCGGGTGGGACTCCGGGGGATCGCCCAGCTCGACTACAGCCGGGAGCACCAGGGGGTGGACCGGATCGAGTACATCCGACGCTACTGGCTCGAGCCCAGTGACATGGAGGCGTACCAGCGGGGCGAACTGGTGGAGCCGGTGGAGCCCTGGGTCTGGTACATCGACCCCGCCACCCCCGAGGAGTGGGTCCCCTACTTCAGGGAAGGGTTGCTGGAATGGAACGAAGCTTTCGAGAAGGCCGGCTACCGGAACGCCATCGAGGTTCGGGTGGCACCCACGCCCGAGGAGGACCCGGACTTCAGCCTGGAGGACGCCCGCTACTCGGTGGTCCGCTACGTGGCCACGCCGGTGCGTTCGGCCAACGCCGGGGGCGGCGCCTGGGACCCCCGGTCAGGACAGCTCATCCGGGGCCACATCAACATGTTCCACGCCCTCCCGGAGCGGCTTCGCTGGTGGGCTTTCTCAC
>SKVI01000365.1 GCA_007129525.1 Gemmatimonadota bacterium
CCTCATTCCGTCCACCGGACCCGGCCTCCTGCAGGACCCGCAGAAGCCCGCTCTCGGCCAACGATGATTCCGGAGCCTCCCGTGCGATGCGGAGGAAGATGCCGGCGGCCTCGTCCGACCGGCCCCGGTCCAGGGCGGCCCGGCCGGTCCAGTAGAGGGCCCTGGCCGCCACCTCCGGCGGGAGCCCGGCGTCGGCCAACGGGGCGAGGGTCTGCTCGGCGTCCCGGGCCCGGTTCAGCTCCACGAGCGCCCGGCCCACCCCGATCCGGATCTCCCAGTGCTCCTCCTCGTCCAGGTCGGTGGCCTCCAGGAGGAGGACGGGAGCCAGGTGCCGGTGGCCGCGGGCCCACTCTCCGGCGGCCAGGAGCGCCCGGCCCACAGCCCGAGAGTCCGCCAGATCGGCAGGGTCGGTGAGATCGTCCAGGATGAGGGCCGCACGGCGGGCCGAGGTGGATTCCGAACCTCCGGCGCCGATGGCCTCGTGCAGGAGCCGGACGGCTCCGGTGGTGTCGTCGTCGGCCAGGGCCAGCCGGCCGGCCCGAAGCCAGCCGGCTCCGCCGCCGTCGGGGGTGCCCCGGTTCCGGGCGGCGGCGTGCGCCACCTCCCGGGCGCCTCTGGTGTCTTCGGCCGCTTCGTAGGCGTCCACCAGGAACTCCCATCCCCAGCGGACTTCGAAATCCGTGCCCGGGTCCAGCTCCTCGAGGGCGGCCCTGACGCCGGCGGTGTCACCGGAAGGTGCCAGGAGCTCAGCCCGGACCAGGGGCCGCCAGTCGGCGGCGGTGGGGAGACGGGAGAGGGCGTCGTCCACCTTCCAGGCGCCTCGGACTTCCTCGCCGTCCCGCCAGAGCTCGAGCCCCTCGTCCAGCGCCTCGAACGCTTCCTCCGCCTGGACCGAGTCGGGGGCCGCGAGGGAGAGGAGTCGGGGGAGCGGATCTGACGCCCGAGGAGCGGCGCTCCCGTCCGCGGCCAGGGTGCCGCCCACCAGATCTCCTTCGCCTCCCGGCGCACCGAGAGCCAAGGCGCCGGCTTCGTGACAGGCTGAGAGGAGTACCGTCACGACGAAAGCCACGAGCGCTGCGACGGCCCGGACGGGCGTGGCTTTCCCGCAATGGGACCACCGGAGAAAGGTCATGATGCCGGTCCCTCCGAGGCAGGCGGGGTGCCGTGGTCCGGGAGGACGATCCCGATGCCCTCGGGCGCGGGGACGAGGCGGGGCAGGAGCCGTGGCACGTCACGGGTGCGGTAGTCGGCCAGGAGCTCCGCCGGGGAGTCGAACCGGGCCAGCTCTTCCAGGGTGTGGATGGTGGGGAAGATCATGGGCAGCTTGCCGTGGTGATGGCGCTCCAGCGCCCGGGCCGGAGTGATCCAGAGGGCGTCGCTCACCTCGCTCTCCTGGGGCGAGACCGGAAGCCCGGGCGCCACGTGGAGGGCAAAGAAGCGGGTGTCGTAGCGTCGGGGCTCGGCCTCCGGCGTGACCCAGTGGGCGATGTAGGCTGCCGAGGCCCCGTCCAGCCGGGCGTCCAGGGCCTCCAGCACCTGGTGGAAGGAAATCTCCTTCCCCAATAGCTTGTCCCTGAGGTCCCCGGTGTGCCGAGCCCCGAGGATCTCGGGCGAAAGGCCGGGAAGAATCCCCGTCTCCTCGAAGGTTTCCCGGAAGGCGGCCACCAGGAACGCAAAGGCGGGAGGAGGAGAGTCGTTCGGGAGGGCGTCGTCTCCCGCACCTGCGCCCGAACCGGAACCACCGAGTCCACCTCCGTCCCCGAGTCCACTTCCGAGCCCCATCCTCGCAGCCAGTTCGTCCGGGTCCAGCCCCGTGAGCCGGCGGCGCACCTCCGGGCTCCCGTCGGCGGGATCCACCCGGCCTCCGGGAAAGACGTAGGCGCCCGGGACGAAGCCTGCGGATCGAGTCCGGCGGAGCAGAAGAACCTCCATGCGCTCCTTGGCACCTTCCTCGCGGAGCAGGACCACGGTGGCGGCGGGCCGGGGCGTAGCCGGTTCGCCGACCCGGTCCTCCAGGCCCTGAGCGAAGCCCGGAGGGAGCCGGTGGGCCGGAATCACGTGGGCGGGTTCGGAAGTAGCCATCTATTCAACCCTCCTTGGCAAGGGTCATGCGGTCCAGCCATCGGGTCAGGTCCGTGGCCGAGACGATTCCGATGAGCTCCCAGTCCCGGGCCACCAGAACCCGACTCACCTCCTGCCTGCGCATCTGGTCCAGCACGTCCAGCATGCTGGTTTCGGGCTCCACCACCACCACGTCCTCCAGGGGGGTCATGAGATGGGCCACCTTCTTTCCCTCCCACTGATCCCGGGGCACCGCCTTGACCTGACTCAGGGTCACGAGGCCCACCGGAATCCCGTCCTCGGTCACCGGGAACGAGTTGTACGGTCGCTGTAGAAAGTAATCGGACACCAGCTCCGACACCGGAAGGTCCGGCGTCACGGTCTCCGGCTGGGCGGTCATGGCCTGGCGGGCCGTCATGGGTGCCAGCATCTCCTGCAGAAGCACGTGCTGGTACGAGGAGCGGGCGGCATGGCCCAGGAACCAGCCGATGAAGATAAGCCAGAGGCCGCCGATGAGCCCTCCCCCCACCAGGAGGGAGAAGAGGCCCAGCCCGATGAGTCCCCAGCCCAGGGCCCGACCGGCGCCGGCGGCGATCTCGGTGGCCCGGCGCATGGATCCGGTGACCTTCCAGAGGATGGCCCTCAGGAGGCGGCCCCCGTCCAGGGGGAAACCGGGAAAGAGGTTGAAGATGGCCAGAATCAGATTCAGGAAGCCCAGGTATTCGGCCACCACCGTGACGGCCAGCGGCGCGCCCGTGAGGTTCCCCACCGCCGCCAACCCGTAGAAGAGGGCGGCCAGGGCGAAGGAGGCCACCGGCCCCATCCCGGCAATGACGAACTCGTCGCCGGGCGAGGTCGTGTCCCGTTCCATGCGGGCCATGCCCCCGAAGATGAAGAGGGTGATTCCTTCCACCCCGATTCCTTTGCGGATGGCGGTGAAGGCGTGGGCCAACTCGTGGATCAGGAGCGAGATGAAGAAGAGAGCCGCCCCTATGAAGCCCATGGCCAGGTAGCCCAGGCGATCCACGTCGGGGACGTGAGCCGGAAACACGACCCCGGCGAAGGTGCCCAGGATCAGGAAGAAGATGATGAACCAGGAGTAGTCCAGAGAGATCTCCACTCCGCCGATGGACCCGACTCGGATTCCGGCGAAGACGCCGGTGGAGGTGTGTCGGGAGCGGGACCGGGAGGGTCTCGGGGGAGCGGAGGAGGTTTCGGACATGGACTCTACTCAGCCAGTGAAGGGTATCGGGCAATGGCGAATTGTACCCGGGTCCGTCGGATCGGGTCGGGTTGTGGGGAACCCGGTGCGGGGTCGGAGCCATTTTGACAGGACACCGGCCGGACCGGCACGTTCCGGCCCCTCGGAGTCTGGCAGGCTTCGTGCATGACAATGGAGTCCGGCCCGGGCGTCCGGGCAACCGATCACAGAAGGCCGCGGCGGCACGCTCCAGGTGCCGAGGTGGCCGGACATCACGTAGCGAGGCGACATGGCCGAGCGATTCACCCTTCCAGTGCTACCCCTTCGGGACACGGTGGTCTACCCCGGAGTGGCTGTTCCCATCTCCGCCGGGAGGCCCGGCACCGTGGAGGCCGTGCAGGCGGCTCTGGACGGCGACCGACGTCTTTTCGCCGTGGCCCAGAAGGAGAATGTGGACGACGCCACGCCGGATGTCCTGTACACCGTGGGGACGGTGGTCCGGATCATCCAGACCCACCGGGTCCGGGGTGGCGTCCAGCTCCTGGTGCAGGGTGACGACCGGGCCGAGGCCGTGCACTACGAGGCCGCCGGCGAGGGAATGCTGGAGGCCACCTCCATTCCCCTGCAGCGCTTCCCACCCCGCAACCCGGAAGACCCCGGATTCCAGGCGCTGGACAAGGAGCTCCGGGACCGGGCCGCTGAACTGGGCACCCGGCGCGGCGTTCCCGCCGAGGCCATGAACCAGCTCCTGCAGGGGGTCGAGGAGCCGGGGTCCTTCGCCGATCTGGTGGCCTTCTACCTGGACCTCCCGACGGCAGACAAGCAGAAGCTCCTGGAGGTCCTGGACGACGAGGAGCGGATGCGGCGCGCGTTGGTGGCAGTGGAGCGAGAGTTGGCTCGTCTCGACGCCCAGGA
>SKVI01000344.1 GCA_007129525.1 Gemmatimonadota bacterium
ATGTATACGACCTCGTAATTCTTCATAGGCGTGCCAGGTCCCTCGGTCCGTTGTGCGTGAACGGGCCCCGCCAGCATGGCGGAGCGGGTTAAGCATTTGAAGATATCCAAGGTGGGCCTCGCGTTCAACACCCTGCCGGAGGCAAGCGTCGACCCTCCCGGAGAACCGTCAGACGTTGAACCGGAAGAGGATGATGTCCCCGTCCTGGACCACGTAATCCTTCCCTTCGGAGCGGATGCGGCCCTTGTCCCGGGCCGCCTTCATGGACTTCAGCTCCTCGAACTCCTCGTAGGAGATGGTCTCGGCCCGGATGAAGCCCCGTTCGAAGTCGGAGTGGATCGTTCCCCCCGCCTCGGGGGCCAGAGCGCCCCGGCGCACGGTCCAGGCCCGGGCCTGCTTCTCCCCTGCGGTGAAGAAGGTGATGAGATCCAGAAGGTCGTAGGTGGCCCGGATGAGCCGGTGGAGGCCCGGCTCCGGGAGGCCCAGGTCGGCCAGGAACTCGTCCCGCTCCTCCGGCTCCAGCTCGGCCAACTCGGCTTCGATGGCCGAGCACACCGAGACGAGGCCGGCGTCGGGTTCCTCCCGAGCCAGGACTTCGCGAAGGTGCCGCGTCCACTGATTGTCCCCTTCCGGCAGGTCCTCCTCGGCCACGTTGGCCAGGTAGAGGACCGGCTTGGAGGTGAGGAGCTGCAAGCTCCGCACGATGCGCCGCTCCGAGGGATCGAACTCCAGGGCCCGGACGGGTCCGCCCTCGGCGAGCTGGCCCTCCAACCGCTCCAGGAGCTGGTGCTCGGCCTGGGCCTCCCGCTCTCCCGTTCGGGCCTTCCGGGAGGTGGTCTCCATCCGGCGGGTCACGGTGTCCAGGTCGGCCAGGGCCAGCTCAGTGTTCACCACCTCCCGGTCCCGGATCGGATCCACCTCGCCCAGGACGTGGGTCACGTCCGGATCGTCGAAACAGCGCAGGACGTGGACGACAGCGTCTACCTCCCGGATGTTGCCCAGGAACTTGTTGCCCAGTCCCTCGCCCTCGGACGCCCCCTCCACCAGGCCGGCAATGTCCACGAACTGGACCACCGTGGGCACGCGCTCGGGGGCCTCCACCAGCTCGTAGATCCGATCGAGTCGGGGGTCGGGGACCTCCACCACGCCCACGTTGGGGTCCACGGTACAGAAGGGATAGTTCTGTGATGGGGCGCTCTGCGCCGTCAGCGCATTGAAGAGCGAGGACTTCCCCACGTTGGGGAGCCCTACGATGCCAGCCTTGAGCATGGGGACCTGCGTCTATGGAAAAGGGAGACGTCGTCATCGACGCCCCCGGTTGTGTCATGTCCGAACCCGTGCGGGAAGCCGCACAGTGCGAACGCAAAAAAGCGCGCCCCCTCAGCACACCTCAAGGACACGCCCGCCGAACGAAAGGTAGAAGCTCCCCCGAACGCGGTCAAAGGCCCGCCCCCCCCCCTTTCCGGGCGTCCGTGCCGTGAGCCGGCTGGAACCACACCTTGCGGCCGGGCATCGTTCAGTTGACCTTTGCCGGGTTACGTGAGCAAACGGTTTTCGGGGCCCGTCCCCCATCCAGGGGGGCCAGGCTCCCTGGCCGGGAACTGGATATCCATGGATTACTCCTTTGCAGGACAGTACGATAGCGAACGCTTCGGCTGGTTCGTCGACGGACTTCGCTCGGTCATGGAACGGCACGGTCACGAGTTCGTGGATGATCCGGACGAAGCCTCATTGGTCGTCAACGTCTTCCCCCGGGACGAGCCTCGGCCCTTTCGGCGCCGGGCCCAGGCCGTTTTCGTGGTGGCGGTCACCGAACTCGAGCCGGGGGAGAAGACCGTCCACGAGGCCATCCCCCAGGGCTACCCTCTGCTCATCCGCTCGCTCTCGAATCTGGTGATCGGCCTCACGGGCCCGGAGGAGTCCACTCCAGACGCCCACTTCATCACCCCCGAGCAGGGGCACTACCGGGTGCCCGGCAACGACGACCGGAAGACCTTCTTCGAGCAGGTCTACTCCCGCATCGAGCCGCTGGCTACGTCCAGCCTGATCATCGACAACACCTTCCACACCGACCTCCCAGAGGAGCTGTGGGACGGCGACGAGATCACCCGCTCCATCCGGGACGCGGGGAAGCGCCTGGACGCCCTGAACCTCCTGCCGGCGCCCTTCCCCATCGACGAGATCCTGTCGGATCGAGACCGCCGTCACCTCAAGCGCCTTTACGGCCTCGGCGGACTCTCTTACGGAAACATCTCGGCCCGGCTCGACGAGGAGCGTTTCTGGATGAGCGCCTCGGGAGTGGACAAGTCCAACCTCCAGGAGGTGGGACGCGACATCCTGCTGGTGAAGGACTACGACCAGGAGAAAGGTGCCATGGTGGTCTCCGTCCCCCCCCACGTGGAGCCGCGCCGGGTAAGCGTCGACGCCATCGAGCACTGGATGATCTACCGTGAGCACCCGGAGGTGGGCGCCATCCTGCACGTGCATGCCTGGATCGAGGGCGTGCCCTCCACCGAGTTCAACTATCCCTGCGGCACCTACGAGCTGGGGAAGGCGGTGGCCGACATCGTCCGGGAGCACAACGAACCCGGTCGAGCCGTGGTTGGGCTCAAGAACCATGGCCTCACCATCACCGGCGAGTCGCTCGAAGAGATCTTCGATCGGGTGGAAGGCAGGCTCATGCAGTACGTGCCCATGAGCTGACCGGACGCCGTGGTCCGTCCGACCGCGCCGGACACGACGCCCTGCACGAGAACGCCCGGCCTCCCCCTCTGGGAAGGCCGGGCGTCGTTGTTCGGGAAGGCCTGAGCGGCCCCCGCCACCCCCACAGCCCGCGGATCAGCCCACGAAGATCCTCTGCAGGGCTTCCAGCAGGGCACCCACTGGCTCGGGCGCACCCTCACCGTGGATCCGGACGAAGAAGGGAGCCAGCACCAGCGCCACCACGCTCATGAGCTTGATGAGGATGTTCAGCGAGGGACCGGAGGTGTCCTTGAAGGGATCCCCCACCGTGTCACCCACCACGGCGGCCTTGTGGGCCTCGGACCCCTTCCCGCCGTACTCGCCCGCTTCGATGAGCTTCTTGGCGTTGTCCCAGGCTCCGCCGGAGTTGGCCATGAAGAGGGCCATCAGGACGCCCGTGACCAGCGCACCGGCCAGGAGCCCGCCCAGGGCTTCCACACCCAGGAGCCAGCCCACCAGGAAGGGCGCCGCCACCGCCACCACGCCGGGCAGGATCATCTCTCGCAGCGCGGCACGGGTGGAGATGTCCACACAGCGGGCCGAGTCGGGCTTGGCTTCACCCTCCATGAGTCCGGGGATCTCCTTGAACTGACGCCGGACCTCGGCCACCATCCCGGCAGCCGCACGGCCCACCGCCGTCATGGTCATTGCCGCGACCAGGAAGGGCAGCGTGCCCCCCAGGAAGAGCCCGATGACCACTGCGGGGCTCACCAGGTCGATTCCCGTCTCCTGCAGCCCCACCGCGGCGGTGTACGCCGAGAAGAGGGCCAGCGCAGTGAGGGCAGCCGAACCGATGGCGAAGCCCTTCCCGATGGCCGCCGTGGTGTTCCCGATGGCGTCCAGCGAGTCGGTGATGGCCCGAGTCTCCTTCCCCAGTCCGGCCATCTCGGTGATGCCCCCGGCGTTGTCCGCCACCGGACCGTAGGCGTCAACCGACATGGTCACGCCCACCGTGGCCAGCATGCCCACCGCGGCGATCCCGATGCCGTAGAGCCCTGACACGGCAAAGGCCACGTAGATGGCGCCGGCGATGAGGAAGACCGGGATGGCCGCCGAGTGCATCCCCAGGGCCAGGCCGGTAATGATGTTGGTGGCCGAACCCGTCCCGCTCGCCTCGGCGATGGCCCGAATGGGCTTTCCGCCGGTGTAGTGCTCCGTGACGAGCCCGATGAGAATCCCCACGATGGTTCCGGCCAGGATGGCCCAGAAGGGACCGGTGGCCGGATAGCTCGCCCCGGTGGCCGGGTTGTGGAGTTCGAAGCCCATTCCCACCACCACGAAGTACATGATGACCAGGAAGACGCCGGCGGCAATGAAGGTCATGTTCCGGAGCGCCGCCGCCGGATCGATGTTCTCCATCAGCTTCAGGCTGGCGATCCCCACCAGCGACGCCACGAGCCCCACCATGACGGTGAAGAGCGGGAGGGCC
>SKVI01000008.1 GCA_007129525.1 Gemmatimonadota bacterium
CATGGCCGGCCGAGACGAGGGGCTCACCTACACTTCGGCAGGCACCGACTCGCAGCGGGCCGAAGTGGACGGGGTGACCCAGGCGCTCCGCCTGGGGCTCATTCGTTACGCGGTGGCCGCTGGGGCGACCCGGGGCCTGGAGATCAGCTACGAGCCCCAGGATCTGGACGACGACGGCGGTGACGTGTCGGGGAACGGGGAAGGGCGGGATGCGTCGTACGATCCCTGGGACTTCTGGACCTTCCGCTTCGGACTGTCGGGCAACATGGACCTGCAGGAGACCCGCACGTCTTCGCGAATCAACCCCAGCCTGAGCGCCAACCGGGTGACCGCCGACTGGAAGATCAACAGCAATTTGTGGGTGAACCTTCGCAAGGACCGGCGGACCCTGGCCAGCGGCGCTGAGATCCGAAACGACGCGAACATCTGGCGGCTCAACGCCCTGGTGGTCCGGAGCGTCTCGGACCACATCTCCATGGGGATGGACGCCTCGGGGTCCAACTCCGTGTCCAACAACCAGCGAGCCCGGATCTCCGTGGCGCCAGCCGTGGAGTACAACTACTACCCGTACGAGGAGGCCAACCGGCGCCAGCTCATTGCCCACTACGCCGCCGGAGCCGAGTACTCGGACTACGAGGAGGAGACCGTCTTCGGGGCCACCCGCGAGACCCTCCCCCAGCACCGCCTTGGGGTGCAGTACCGGGCCCGGGAGGAATGGGGCAACGCCGGCGTGGGTTTCGAGACCGCCCAGTACCTCCACGAACTGGAGCTCTACTCCTTCGGGTTCAGCGGGGACGTGAGTTACCGCATTACCCGGGGCCTGGAGCTGAACGTGTCCGGCGGGGCGTCGTTCGTGAACGACAACATTCACACGCCGGCCGAGGACATTCCCGACGAGGAGATCCTCCTGGGCCGGCGATCGCTGCCCTCGTCATATCAGTATGAGGCCTCGCTGGGCTTCAACTACCGCTGGGGATCCTCCTTCGCCAACGTGGTGAACAACCGGTTCCCACGCTCCGTACGCTAGATGGACCCGAGAGACCCGGAACCCTTTCGCCCCGACAGCCTGACCCGACCCGACCCCGCGCTCCTGCGGTACTACACCCTCGTGTCGGCCTTCTTCCTGGTTTTCTTTCCCCTGGTCTTTCTGCCGTCGTACCTGCGGTACAAGTCGCTTCGTTATCGGTTGGATGACGACGGCGTCTCCATGTCGTGGGGCGTCCTGAACAAGAGGGAGACCTATCTCACATACCGCCGGCTCCAGGACATCCAGGTGAGCCAGGGCCTCCTGCAGCGCAAGCTGGGGCTGGCGGAAGTGCACCTCCACACCGCCTCCGGCAGCGCCGGCGCCGAGATGAAGCTGGAGGGGATCACCCGGCCCGAGCGGCTCCGGGACTTTCTCTACGCCCGCATGCGAGGCGCGGAGGAAGGTAGCGCTGCCTCCGGTCGCCCGGGCCCGGCTCCCGGACCCACCTCCGGCGCAAGCCCGCACCGCGACGAGGCCCTCCGCCTGCTGACCCAGATTCGGGACGAGCTCAGGGCCAGGAACCGGGCCTCCGAGCCGGAGGAAGCTCCGTGAGCCAGGGGCCCGACGTTCGGCACGGCGCCGGCGACCCTGGCTCGAATCCTACCGACGCTCCGCGCGCCACTCCCACCTACCAGGGGATCCAGCGGCGCCTGGCCGACCTCCTTGAGGTGCCCCTGCACGCGCCCGAGCCACCTCCGGGCCGGGCGTCGTGGACCCGGAGCTTCCGGCCGGCCCCGGCCTTTCTGCGTTACCTGAAGCTGATGGCCCTGCTGCGGATGGGCGTCGTTCTGGCCGTTCTCCTGGGCTTCGGCGCCGCGCTCGTGGCGGCCACCGAGGGCCATCCCGTGGCCATGGTGGCCACGGCGCTCCTGGTGCTGGGCATGCTCGGGATGACCGCCCTGGACCTGATGAGCGTGCGCTTCCGGTATGATACCACGTGGTACGTCATGACCGATCGGGCCATCCGGAACCGGAGGGGGATCTGGACCATCCGGGAGAACACGGTGAGCTTCGACAACGTCCAGAACGTGAAGCTGCGAGAAGGCCCCGTGCAGCGGTACCTGGGCATCCAGGACCTGGTGGTGGAGACCGCCGCATCGTCAGGGGGCTCGGGTGACCAGCCGGCGCAGGCCCAGAGCCTGAGGCTCGAGGGAGTCGCCGACGGCGAGGAGCTCCGCAGCCGGATCACCGAGCGCATGCGCCTGGTTCAGGGCCGCGGACTGGGAGCTTCGGCACCCAGGCCGGCGGGTCGCCCTTCCACCCCGGAAGGTGGCACTCCTGAGAGCGCCACCCCCCGGGCGGCCACGGTCGCTCCCGGCGCCGCCCCCGCTCCCACCGGCGCCGTCCCCGCTCCCACCGGCGCCGTCCCCGCTCCCACCGGCGCCGTCCCTGTCCCCTTCGGGCGTGAGCACGTGGCGGTTCTGCACGAGATCCTGGACGAGGTGCGGCGCCTGCCCTCCCCCCATCGGGAATGAGTCCGCGGGCCACCGAGCCGCTTTACGCCTTCGGACACGACCTCATCGCCTGGCTCCAGAGGGCCCGCACGCCCTTCCTGGATGGGGTGGCTCACGGCTTCTCCTTTCTGGGCGACGAGCCCTTCTATCTCCTGCTGATCCCCGTCCTGTACTGGGCCGTTGACCGGGTCGTGGCTCTGCGGCTCACCGTGATCCTGCTGGTCTCCACCTGGATCAACGGGACGGTGAAGGCGCTGGTCGACCTGCCCCGCCCGTCGCCGGTGGAGGTGCAGGTGCTGGCCCACGAGCCCACCGGCGGCGTGCCCAGCGGTCACGCGCAAAACGCGGTGGTGATCTGGGGATACCTGGCCTCGGTCCGTCCCGCGGTGTGGGCGGTGGGCGGGGCGGTGCTGGCAGCGCTGGCCATCGGAGCGAGCCGTCTGTACCTGGGCGTGCACTTCCCCCACGACCTGGTGGCTGGATGGCTCCTGGGGCTCTTGATCCTCTTCGTCTTCCTTCGCAACCGGGCTCGGGTCGAGAAGGCACTCGGGGGGCTCATGAAGGGCTCCGCCGCAGGGACTCCGTCTACATCTTTACACGGTACGTCCGCACAGCGGGGACCCGCCCAGGGGGGCGCCCCCACATCGAGTCCGACGCCTGGCGGTTGGGCCCTTCTCCTGCTTCTCGCTGGCGGGATCCCCCTGCTGATGCTCCTCCTGTATCGGGAGCACGAGGCACTCCCGGCTGCCGCGGCCCTCCTGGGGGCGGGGTTGGGAGCGGTCTGGGAGCGGACCCGGATCCGGTTCTCGGCCCGGGGGCCCCTCCTCCACCTGATTCCTCGCCTAGTGGTGGGGTTTGCAGTGGCCCTCCTCATCTGGATGGGACTCCGGGAGCCCCTGGCCGCCCTGGGCGACCCGGGCCGGATGTTGCGGTACGCGCTCCTGGGGGTGTGGATCACCGCCGGCGCCCCCCTTCTCTTCATCGCGCTCGGCATTGGCGAACGCGACGCCGGAGGATAGTCCCGCCTGCACATTCTTCCGGCCCACCGACGGCGCCATCCTTCCAACACACCACCGCCGCCATGCGGTGAGCTGCCACCGCGGACCCGGCCTGCCTGCCCCCACTCTCCAACGCGGAGGATATCATGAAACAGCGCCCCTCCCCGCCCATCGTGATCATGAACGGCCGAAAGGGCCGCCTCCTGGCCCGCCCCACCCGTTACGATCCAGCGGTGAGGGACCGGATGGGAAAGGTGCCCGGAAGGCGCTGGGACCCGGGCCGGAAGGTGTGGATCATCCCGCCTACGATCCAGGCGCAGGAAGCCTTCCGCACCCACTTCCCCGAGGTGGAGATCCCCGATGGCCCCTCCCCCTCCGAGCAGGCGTCGATGCAGAAGGCCGAGGCGCGCCGCTCATCGGTGGGCCCGCCCTCACCCTCCGAGGCGCCCCCGGAGGAACGCCGCCAGCAGGAGCGGGACGCGCTGCTGCGTCGCCTCACCGAGGTCATGGTGACCGAGGGCTTCTCTCCCCGATCCCGGAAGGTGTACCGTGGTCATGCGCGGCGCTTCCTGGAGTGGCTCCCCCGGGATCCGTTCCGGTTCAGCGTGGATGACGTACGCCGGTACATCACCCACCAGGTGGAGGACCGGGG
>SKVI01000143.1 GCA_007129525.1 Gemmatimonadota bacterium
AGGGCTGCGAAGCGCTCCGATTGGCGTCGCCGGCGTTGCAGTTCTCCGCCCAGCAACCGTCGTTCTCGATCCCCTGGGGATCCGACGCTGCGCCCCCCGCGAGACCCGGGCGTGGCTCAGGCTGGATGGACTGGAAGGCGATGAAGTTCTGCACCCGGCCCACAAAGCCCTCCGAGGCGTCAAAGTGGTCGTCGGCCGACTCATACGAGATGAGGTAGCGGCCGTCCACGGCGCCGCCGAACCACTCGAAGGAGTCGTCGAGCCCCAGGAGCACCTGCACGTACTCGATGGTTGTGCCCCGGCCCACCGCCGCCATGGTGAGGGAATTCAGCTCCTCGTTGGGGGCCGTGGGGAACCCGGCGAACTCGATGCGGACGTAGCGGAGAACTCCGCTGTCATCATCGTTGTCGGTCCCTCCGCTGTAGTCTACCAGGGGGTTGTCGTCGGACGTCCCCGTCCCTTCGATGAAGGTGGGGGCTCCCCGATTCGTAATGCCGTTCCCCACGATGATGAGGCCGCCCCAGTCGCCGGGGCGCCGCTGTCCCACCGGACGCTCCGAGGTGAAGACGATGGGCGCCTCCGCGGTGCCCTCGGCCATGATCCGGGCGCCGCGGAGGATGAAGAGCGAGGAACCCGGGATGTCGAAGTCGCCCTCGAGGCGGGTGCCGGGCTGAATGGTCAGGGTGGCTCCGTCGGCGACCTTGATGAACCCTGAGATCTGGTAGACCGTATCGGCGAAGAGCGTCCGATCTTCCAGGATGTCCTGACAGAGCACGCCCGGAGCGCAGGCGTCGCCGTTGCCGTTGCCATTTCCATTCCCCGGATCAACGGGGCTGGAGTCGCTGTCGCAACCGGCGAGAAGCAGACCGCTGAGGGCCAGGCATCCCGCCAGGCCTAGGGATTTGTATCGCATGTGTGACATCCGTCCGTGTCTTTGGGATGAAGGGTGCTGCGTGAGAAGCGAGGGCCGGCCCGCCCCGGCCCGGGGACCTACCATCGCCACGAGAGACCGGCCGAGATGCTCCGGCCGGAGAGGTGGTATTCCCGCACCACGGGCCCCTGCACCACCTGGAAGGGAGAATCCAGGAGGTTCTTGAGATCCACCTTCCCGGAAGCTCCCCCCGGGAGCCCGAACCGGATGGAGAGATCCACCTGGTGGCGGGGCCGCTCCAACACGTCGTCCACCTGGGTCCCGGATGCCCGGGCATTGACGATGCGCTCACCCACCACGTTGTAGAGGAGGGTGGCGCTCAGGTCGCCCTCGGGTGAACTCCAGGTCAGCCCCGTGTTCACCACATACGGAGCCTGACCCACCATGGCCCGCTCCGCGTCGCCGTCGCGCCCGGTCCGGACCCGGCTCCGCATGAGGGTGACGTTGCCGAACACCGAGAGCGGCTCCAGCGCCGGGTGTAGCCGGTCGAGGCGCTGATCCACCTCCAGCTCCACGCCACCGTTGTCGGCCTGATCGGCGTTCTCGTAGGTCCGGGTATTGGTCCCCGACCGAGCCAGGAACCGCTGCTCGATGGGGTCGTCGAAGCGCTTGGCGAACACCCCGACGGAGATCACCTCACCCGGTCGCGGATACCACTCCCACCGGGCGTCCAGATTGGTGATGAGGGTCCGACCCAGATCGGCATTCCCGATGACCTGCTCGCCTCCCAGCACCTCCCGGTAGGTGATGGGCGCGATCTCCCGGTATTCCGGACGTGCCAGGGTGCGGGTGCCCGCCAGGCGGAGCTGCTGGTTCCGGGCGACCTGCAGCGTGGCCGACAGCGAGGGGAGGACGTCGGTGTAATCCTGATCCACACGGAAGGCCCGCCCCAACTGGTTCTCCGCGTCGAGTTCCAGCGTGTACGCCTCAACCCGAGCGCCGGCCACCAGCCGGAGGCGTTCCAGGGGAGACAGCTCCACCATGGCGAAGGCGGCGTTCAAGCGGTCCCGGGCCACGTACGAGCCCCCGGCCAGCTCCCGCGACAGAAGGAAGATCTCGTCCCCATCGCCGGCGAACCGACCGTCGAAGAACTCCTCCGGCGGCATCTGCCAGCGCGGGTCGTTGGGGGACCAATCGAAGGGTTGGATGCGAAATGCGTCGCTCCACGCATCCCGGTCGGTCCGCCGGTGATTCAGACCCACTCGGACACGGGTGGAGCGGGACGGGTCGTCGCCCAGGAGGAAGGCGTAGCTGCCCCCCGCCTCCAGCCCGTCCTCCTCCAGGAGGCCGAAGCTCCGTACCGCCCCCTCGAAGTCCTTGAACCAGATGGGCACCTCCGGGTCCAGCCATGTCACGAACTCGGACCGGTCCGGCTCGGCCCGGTTCACCGCCGACGCCGTGAGGGACCAGTCCACTTCGTGCCGGTGGTGGGGCTGATGGCGTCCCTCCAGCCGGTGGGATCGGACTGTGCGCTCCACATAGGTCAGGCGGTCGATCCGGACGTTGGAGCGGGTGTTCTCGTCGGAACCCTCCTCCCGACGCGCCTGGTTGTCGGCGCTGCGGTTGTAGGTGTTGCTGAACCGGAAGCGGGAGTGGGATCCCACCAGGGCGCTCAGGTTCACCATCCCCCCCCAGAGAACCGAAGTGGAACCGGTAACACCGTCGTACCGGTCGATCTCGTTGCCTCCCGTCCCGACCCGAGCGCGACGCTGCTCCAGGTTCGCTTCGTCGGAATTGGAGTAGGTGAGGGCGCCCAGATAGCCCACGGTCATCCCCAGGAAGTCTCCGGAATCTCCCAGCGACGCGGAGAGAGAGACGGGCAGGCTGGTCGGGACCTCCTCGGCCCGCCAGACATTCCTGAACGACGACACCACATCATTGACCTCCGGACCCCGGGTGACGGTGCCAGAGAAGTTCAGGGCAGGGTCCGGGATCTCCCGAGGCCCCCGGGCCATGGCCAGCCATTCCCGACCTACCGACGGGGCAGACGGAAGGAGGGACCGGGTCACCGAGGGGGTGAAGCCCGTGGATGCGCTCACCGAGGCGGTTCGGAAGGCGGGGAAGTCGGGCGTACGCAGGTCCACCGACCCGCCGGAGAAGTCGCCGGGGCGGTCGGGAGTGAAGGTCTTGCTGGTGGACACGGACTCCAGCAGCCCGGCCGGGAAGAGGTCCAGCGGGACCGTCTTCCGCTCGGGGTCGGCGCTGGGGATGCGGGCGCCGTTCAGCGAGCTGGTGGTGTACCGCTCACCCAGCCCTCGGACAAAGACGTACTTCCCGTCCTGCACCGACACCCCGCTCACGCGGCGGACCGCGGCGGCGGCGCTCCCGTCGGGAGACCGGCCGATCCGCTCGGCGGAGATGGCGTTGACGACCCCAGCAGCCAGTCGCTGCTCATCCAGAAGAGCGACGGCGCTCCCCATTTCCCGCTGGCCGGTCACCGTGATGCCCTCCACGGCCACCGCCTGCCGCTCGAGGACCACTTCGACCCGTGCGAGCCCACCCACGGACACCTCGACTCCCGTCACCTCCGTGATGGCGAAACCCAGCATGCTGATGCGGAGGGTGTGCGCACCGGCCGGAACGTTCTCCAGCTGGAACCGCCCCTCCACCCCTGCGATGCCGCCCCGCAGGCCGCCGTCCATCTGGATCTGTGCCCCCGGAAGGGGAAGCCCCGAATCGCCAGCGCGAACCTGACCCACGATCCGGCCATGGGTCTGGGAACTCTGGGCCTCGAGGGGCTGGTGGGCGGTGAGGCCAAGGAGCCCTGCGAAGACGACGATCTGGAAGAAATCGACTCCAGGGGAGCGGCGGGAACCATTGAATGACGCCCTCATGGACGATCCGAGTTGGCGAGTGTCGGTGGAGGCCCGGCACCGCAGTGCGGGCGGGCGGCGACCGGGGCGGGGGCCTCGAGGCCCATTCGCGGAGGGTCACCGCACCTTGATGAGCCGGAGAATCGCCGTGGCAAATCACGGATCAATGTGTAGAACGCCTACCGAACGGTACCGACTGCGTCTCGGATCTGTAACGAACGGCGAAGGTGAGGCCACCGCCCCTTTCGTGGAGGGGCCCAGGAGGTTGGGTGAGAGCCGGCTCTTCAGCCCGGCAGCTTCTTCCGTACCTTTGCCCAATTGGAGAGGAGGAACACGTGGAGACCGGCCCGACGGCCCCGGGGAAG
>SKVI01000341.1 GCA_007129525.1 Gemmatimonadota bacterium
CCACGTCCACCGGCGCCTGGTTCATGCGGGGAATCAGGCACGCCAGAGCCCGACGGTACTCCACCGCGGGGCAGACCGTCGACGGAAGACCGGCATCTACGAAGTCGAAGATGGGGGCGGCGCCGGAATCGGCCATGGTGAGAACGTCCCGGTAGCGCCCGGCTCCGGTGACCTTGGCCCCCAGGACCCGAAGGCCCATGGCCCGAAGCCGACGGATGAGCACCCGGGCCGTGGCGGTCTTCCCCGCCGACATGGAGGTCCCGATGATCATGACCGTGGGAATCCGAAACTCCAGCTCCGGTGGAAGCTCCCCGCTCCCTACCGCCGGGCCGGCCCCTTCCACCGAATCATTGTCCCGTTTCACTCGAGGCCCGGAGTCCGAGGGAGGCCGGGAGCCCGAGGGAGGCCGGGAGTCCGACGGAGACACGAAGTCCGACATGGCCACGTACGCACCCTCTCTCACCAGGTGGCCCCTGTAGACCACCTGCGGAAGAGGAGGGATCAGAGTGGACCGGGAGGTGCAACGGCCCAGGAGCCCTCCTCCGGTGAGGAGGTGCATGCGCCCGTCGCGCTCCACCGCATCCCAGCTCCCCGTGGCCTCGAGAGTGGCGTGGCGGCGACCCAGAGCACCGATCACCCGGTCTCCCTCGGCCAGCTCAACCAGGCGTCCAGTGGGGAGCTCGAGCGTCCACGATCCCGGGTCACCCTCCACCTCCACCATCACGTAGTCGCCACCGGCCCACTCCTCTCGGGGTCGCAGACGGGGCTCCCAATCGCCCTTCTCCAGGTCCGAGATGCGCACCATGGACGAGTAGATGACCGGGCTTCTCATGTCGGGTCGGCCTCCAGGTTCGGAAGGAGAAGCAGGCCCGCCAGGAGAGCGGCCCGCTCGACCATCTGGTCCACCTCCAGGTACTCGTGCAGGGCGTGGGCTCCGTCGCCCACCGCTCCCAGGCCGTCCAGGGTGGCGGTGAAGAGGCTGGTGGTGTTTCCGTCCGAGCCCCCTCCGGACATCCCTTCCCCCAACTCCAGGCCCAGCGACCGTCCCACCTCCCGGGCGGCGTGCCAGAGCCGCCGATTGGGCGGTGTGGGCTCCATGGGCGGCCGGTCCACCGCACCCCGTATCCGGGCCGTCGTCCCGGGAGTGCTCCGGATCCGTTCCTCCACCTGCCGGATCTGCTCTTCCAGCCAGCGCCCGTCGGCCTGGGTCCGCACCCTGACGTCGACCACCGCCGAGGCCTCCGAGGCCACGACGTTGGGACGGGTTCCGCCGCGGATCTCGCCCACGTTGACCGTGATCCCCCGCTCCATGTCGGAGAGCCGGTAGAGCGCCTGAACGAGGTGCGACAGCTCGTGGATGGCGCTGGCTCCCTCGCCGGGGGCCAGCCCGGTATGGGCGCTCTTGCCCGTCACCTTCACCTCGAAGCGTCCGCCTCCCCTCCTGGTGGTCTTGAGCTTGCCCTCCGGCTCGAGCCCCGGCTCCAGGACCAGGGCCCGTACCGTGCGACGGGCCAGGTGGCGGATTCGGTTCTCGGATTCGAAGCTGCCCACCTCCTCGTCGGAGTTGACGAACACCACCGGGGTCACCTGGGGCTCGAGATCCAGCTCCCGGAGGGCCCGAAGAGCGAAGACCATCTGCACCAGCCCACCCTTCATGTCGAAGACCCCGGGGCCCCGGACCCGGCCTTCGTCATGCATGAAGGGCATCGTCTCCAGGGTCCCCACCGGCCAGACCGTGTCCACGTGCCCGACGATGACCTGCGCCGGCCGACCTCGCTGTCGGGGCTCCGGCCGTGCGTAGAGCTGTCCGCCCGTCTCGGACCCCGACAGCCGCCGCACCTCGAATCCCACCGACTCCAGCTCCCGGGCCAGGACGTCGAAGACCGGCCCCTGGGTCTCGGGCACCGTGCTGGGGCTCTCCAGGAGGACCATCTGCCGGAGGAGATCCACCATCTCGAGCTCTCGCCCCTGGAGCCATTCCAGAAGCCCGGCAGTCTCAGGGTGGACGTCCATCACCGGCGGAATCCCTCGGGAAGCGGAAAGGCGTGGCTATTGGAGATCCGGGCGTACCGACCCGGGTTCAGGTAGGCCAGGAGGGGCGAACGTCCCACCACCTCCTCGTCGTCGACCCCCGTCACCCGGAGAGCCTCGCGGTGGGCCCGGGCCGCCACCGTCCGTCCCACGATGAGACTTCCGCCACCCAGATCGTCGATGATCCGGTCCAGCTCGCATTCCAACACCAGGCGGGCGTGGCGAAGCACCCGTCCCTCAACCTCCAGGGCCGGGGCCGTGGGAAGGGAAGGCAGGCCTGGCGTGGCCTCACCTTCTCCGCACCGTGGCGCCGCGCTGAGGCTCGTCACCAGCACCTGGTCGGGCCCGGGGTAGCTCACGGTGAACGACCCGTGCTCCCTGGCGTTCCGGTAGGTGCCATGGGACGGGGTGCAGACGAACCCGAAGTGACCACTCCACCCCAGGGGCATGGCCAGGTGCTTGGGCGCCAGGTCGAAACCGTCCCCTTCGCGAGTCCCCACCACCACCAGGGGAGCCACCGTGAAGACCCGGTCCCAGATGGGAGCGCGGAGGTCCAGTTCGACCATGTCTTCGTCTTGGGGGTCTCCGGCACGAAGATCGCCGTCATGGGAATCGTCGCCATCGGGCTCGACATCGTCGGTTCTGCTCTGGTCCGCTTGGCTCATGGGATCCATCCTCGTGGGTTCGGGTGCTCCGGCCCGGACTGGCCCGGGTTCAGGTCCGGTGGGATCAGGCCCGGTAGAGTCCGGCCCGCCGGTAGCTCTCGTCCAGGATCTCAACAGGGTGCATGACGTGGGCCCGGACCCCCGCCATCCGGAGTCCGGCTCCGATCTGCATGATGCAGCCCGGATTGCCGGTGGCCACCACCCGGGCCCCGCTCCGCCGGACGGCCTCCACCTTGTCTTCCCCGATGCGGCCTCCCAGTTCCGGGTGGGTCAGGCTGTAGATCCCGGCTCCGCCGCAGCACTCATGGGCACCCTCCAGCTCTCGGAGCTCCAGCGCCGGGATGGACCGGAGCAGCCGCAGGGGTGGATCGGCCACCCGCTGGCCGTGGAGAAGGTGGCAGGGCGCGTCGTAGGCCACCGGCCAGGGGAGGGGCGCTCCCGTCCGGGGCCGTCGCCCGTCACCGGCCAGAAGCTCCGACACGTCCAGAACCCGACTTCCGAGCCACCGCCCCGCCTCCCGGTCCTCCGAGTCTTCCTCCTCCAGGAGGTGGCCGTACTCCCGCATGGCGGCGCCGCACCCCGCGGCGTTCAGGGCCACGTGGTCCACCCCGGCCGACTGGAAGGCCGTCACGTTTCGCCTGGCCATGGCCCGAGCCTCGGCCAGCCTCCCGCCATGGGCATGGAGGGCCCCGCAGCACCCCTGGCCCGAGATCTCCACCACCTCCCACCCGTTGGCTTCCAGCACCCGCACGGTGGCCCGGTTCACCCGCCGGAAGAGCTGATCCTGCACGCATCCCCGGAGGATCGCCACCTTCCCCCGGGGCGGCGGTTCGCCGGGGGCCCCCTGGGCGTCCGTCTCCTCGGCCACGCTGTCCTCCATCTCTCCCAGGCGCTGCGGTGCCGAGGCGGCCAACATGGCCATCCCCAGCCTCAGGGGGCCCAGCACCCGTCCCTGGCTCGTGAGCCGCCGGGCCAGGAGAGCCGGCAGCCCGCTGGCTCGCAGGAGGCGGCTCCCCCACATCCACGGACGGAAGAGGAGGGGTCGGCCGATGGCACCCAGGAGGAGCCGCTGCAGGAGGGACGGAGGACGGGCGTTCACCGCCACCTCCCGGGCCCGCTCCAGGAGGAGCCCGTACTCCACACCCGAGGGGCACACCGACTCGCAGGCGCGGCAGCCCAGACACCGATCCAGGTGCTCCTGGAAGGCCGCGGAGTCCGGCGCCAGGCGCCCTTCCACCACCGCCCCCATGAGGTGGAGCCGACCCCGGGGAGAGTCAGCTTCGTCACCCAGTCGCGTGTAGGTGGGACACGCCGGGAGGCAGAATCCGCAGTGCACGCAGTGGGAGAGGCGTTCGGCCTGCCGGCTCAGGGCCCCGGCCAACTGGGCCTTTGACGGCGC
>SKVI01000278.1 GCA_007129525.1 Gemmatimonadota bacterium
CGGGGTTCGGGGTCGAGGATCTTCATGAGTCGCTTCTCCAGATCGGGATGATGAAAGCCGGTGAGGCCCGCCAGGGCCGGTGCGTCGGTGCCGGTGAGGTCCAGGAGGTGGCCGGCGTAGATCGACGGCCGCTGACCCAGCTCCACCACCCGCTCGTCGCACGCCTCCTCCCGGGCCATGGACGCTTCCCGGGCCACCCACCAGACCAGGGGATGGAACCAGTAGAGGGCCACGGCGAGGCGGCCGAGGATCTGCCGGGCCGGATCGTGCCGCTTCACGTGGACGAGCTCGTGGAGGAGGACCAGCTCGCGGCGCTCGGGGCCCCAGCGCAGGGCGGTCTCCGGGAAGAGCACCACGGGGCGCAGCACCCCTCCCACCATGGCGGTGGCGGCCTCGGGCGTCAGGCGCATGGACACCCGCCTGCGGAGTCCCACCCGGGCCGCGACCCGACCGAGCGCAGCCGTCCATTCGGGTCGAGCGACCGGGATGGCTCGCCGGATCAGCCGTCGCCCGCGGAGAATCCCCAGGGCCAGGGGAAGCAGGAGGGCGAGGATCCCGAGGGCCCACGTCGCCAGGAGCCACGAAGCGATCCCCGGGCCTCCGGCGTCTGGGCGTTCGGCCTCCGGGACCCCGGCGCCGGACATGCCCCCTGCCTCGCTGACCACCCCATGGTCGGGCGATTCAGCGGAAGCGCTCCGGATGGAATCACGGACAGGATCCGCTGGGGCCGTCATCGCTTCCGCCTGGGCCGTCATCGCTTCAGCGGAATCGCTCCGGGCGAGATCGCGGACAGAATCCGCCCGGGCCGTCATCGCTTCAGCGGAATCGCCGAGCCAGCCCGGAGCGCCGGCCACCGCCTCCGCGGGATCGCCCATGGCCGGAAGCACCGGAACGGAGATCTCGGGGAGGGGGCCGGTGAGGGCCGGGAGGAACGGGAGGGCCAGGAGCGCCACGATGGTGCCGGTCCAGAGCGCATGGCGGTAGGCCGCCGAGCTCCGTCGCAGGAGGAGCGAGAGGCCCAGGGCGCCTGCCATGAGGAGGGTGGCCTTCACCACCGTGACCCCTCCGTGGAAGAGCAGCTCGTCGGGCCCGAGGGGGAGGAATCCGGTAACGCCCAGCGCCAGCCCCGGCATCCTACCGGCCCTCCTCGGCCGCCTCGTCGATGAGCCGCTTCAGCCGCGCCCGCTCCTCTGCGGAGAGGGGTCCCCGGCTCTCCAGGAGCGCCGTCATGACGCCTTCCGTGGACCCGTCAAAGAAGGTGCTGACCACCCGTTCCAGGGCGGTGCGGCGAGCGGCCCGGGCCGACACCGTGGGCGAGTAGACGTAGCGGGGTCCGTCGTACTCGAAGGCCAGGTGGCCCTTCTCCACCAGGCTGCGCAGGATCGACCGGACGGCGGCGTCGGTGGGCGCATCCTCCATGGCCTCGCGCACCTGCGCAGCCGAGGCCTCGCCCAGACGGTGGATGATCTCCATGACCTGTCGCTCCCGCCGACTGAGTCCGCTTTCGGGCAGCATGGGCATCTCCTGGGGTGCGTTCAAGGGACGTCTGCGCCGGCTGGGTTTCGGTGCCCCCTCCCCTTCGCACTGGTACTGGGCACGGAAGCTGGGGCACTCATCCTGGTCCGGCGGTCCGACGGTCCGACGGTCCGAACCCAGGGTAATGCAGTGCTGTCGAAAAAGCAACATCCCGTTGAAAAGACCACATCCCCGGACAGTTTGCCCACCGGGTGTCGGGGGTCCCATCGGACACCGCCTCATCCACACCGGAAGCCCGCCTGGGGCTGGAGATCCGCTCCTGGCCGGAAGCCCGCTCTTGGCTGGAAGCCCGCTCTTGGCTGGAGACCCGCTCCGGGCTGGACGCCGACGGATCGGCAAGAATTCCCCTACGGGTGACCTCGTCGCCGGGCGGGGGGGAGAAGTGGCCGGTTCTCAGGGCAGTCTTCCCCATGCGCCGTCGACCGGGGGGGGAAGGGGGCGATCTCCACATGCGACCGCCCAGGGTGGTCGAGGAGGTCGAGACGCACTGACGAGCCGGTGAGGCGGGGAGCCTCTCCGGTGTTCACAAACGGCACCGGGCTTCCAGGAGCCGTACCAGGCGATCGAAATCCCGCCACGAATGGCCCGTGCGGTACAACCAGACTTCCGGATCGGACCCGGCCGCAACCAGCTTGAGCCCTTCCTTGACGACCGGATCTCGTACGGCGACGACTTCGTCCCACGTCAGCGACTTTCGGAGCCGACGATTCCGCACGGTCAGCCCGTGTTCGTCGACCTCGAGGGATTGGACGCCACCTCGCCGCCACAGCCGGACCTCGTACGCGGCGAACGCAATCAGGGCCACGAGGCCGAAGACGACCACCGCCTCGACCATGTGCTGCCACCCCGCCTCCACCCAGACCACGAGCACGGCCAGGGCGCCGAGGATCATCCCTTGTATACCCAGTTGAACGTGGCCCATCCGGACACTTCCGGACAGGACCTCAGGCTCCAGCTCCGCGTCAACCTCGAGGGAATGGACGGTCTCGGGGGGCTGGCCTCGGAGTCGATCGGTAACCCAGAGCACCGCCGCCAAGATGGAAAGCCCGACCAGGGCAAGCCACCCGGACGCCAATACGTCAACGAAATCTCCCACCCACCGAACCACCCCGCTTCGATATCGGAGCAGCACGTACCCCGCCCCGGCAAGCAACACGAACAGCCGCTTCTTCGTACGGTTCTTCATCGGCCGTCTCGAGCGGATCGGCGTCGACTGAGGAATGGGAATTCGAAGCCCCTCCGAAGCTGGGATCGAAGGTAGGATGCGGGTTCTGGCCGTGCAAGAAGGCTCAGCTTCGATCCCGCTGAGGGGGCGGAGAGCTCGTCGTCCGAAGCGCCCGGCTCCCGGTCTGAAGCCGGTTGTGGAAGAAGGTGCCCTCGTCCGGACCCGCCACCTGGGTCACGTCGGCAAGCCTACGGAATCTCCACGTCGAACTGCCCGTTCGTGACACTCCGCGTGGCGGGAGTCCCCCCACCGGCGACAACCTCGAGGGTAAAGCTGAAGGTCCCGGTGATGCGGGTCTCGGAAAAGGACGCCACATCGATCGACCCGCCACCCAGCCCCCCGCCGGCGCTCCAGGCCGCGTCACCGATGTTCAAGCCGGCCCCGACGGGCTGTCCTTCTCCGAGGGTAAAGGTCCCCGGACCGGTGGTAGGGATCTGGAATCCGACTGCGCGCATCTCTGAGTCAGCTCCGTTCACGGCAATGATCCCGGGCTGCTGGATCACGGTCACGAAGTCCGATGAGAAGGGCGAGCCGTCGATGAGCGCGGTGATCTGTCCGCCCTCTCCCGAAGGCTCGGTCGGGTTGTCGCTGCCGCCGCAGCCCGCAAAGACGAGGGAGAGGCCGAAGACGAGGGCGGCCCGGAGGGCGAGGCACGAGAGGACACGCATGGGACGAACCTCCCAGTTGGGGAAAAGTTCAGACGGCCGGCGAGGCCGCCCGAACGCGTCACAATGCGCCCAGGTATCGCGGTTGGCAAGGGGGGGGCGACCGCTTGACCCTCGGATCGTCCAAACACCGGGCCATCGACCGGGACGAGGTGGAATCGGGCGGCGGCCGGCGCCGCCGGGAGCTCGGTGTCCCCGAGGTCCTCTACCTCCGGGTACGCCGGGAGCTGACGCCGGTTCTCTCCAAGGGAGCCCGCAAGAAGCTCTATCGGTCCTTCCGGGTGGAGTTTGACCGGAAGGGAGGCCTCGTGGGCTTTCGGCGGCGGTTCGGGGTACGTCCCGTGCATGTGGAGATGGGCGAAGCGGTGGAAAGGGTGGCTGAGCGCATGAGGAAGCTGGAAGCGGTGTGGCGGCATGTGGCACAGGACGAGGAGATCCGGGGCGGGGAGCCCGTTGTCCGAGGCACCCGGATTCCGGCCTATCTCCTGGCCGAGCTGGCCGAGGAGGGAGCCACACGGAAAGAGCTCCTCGAAGACTCTCCCGCCCTGACGCCGGAGACGCTGGAGGCGGCCCTGATCTACGCCAAGACCCACCCCCGGAGGGGAAGAAAGCCCAAGATGCCGCCCTGGCGCAGGCCAGTCACGGCCTGATTCGTGGCGGTCCGCCTCC
>SKVI01000006.1 GCA_007129525.1 Gemmatimonadota bacterium
CCCAGGACCTTCAGAGTGCCGGGCCACCGATTCGTGATCTCGTTCAGGGTCATCTTTGTTGTAGGGCGTTCCATTTCGGTGCCTCCAAGGTCTTCCAGATGTTGTAGATGAAGAGGGCGGCGCCCAGGGCGAAGGCCACGGCGCCCCCTCGGTGGAGCCAGGTCCAGGCCCCGGGCAGGAGGCCGGCAGAGAGCCACCCTGCCACGATCCCCGCGAGCCCCAGGTTCGCCGCCCAGAGGTGCACCATGGCCAAGCGGGCGCTCTCCAGGGGCCTTCCGCTGAACCGGGGCAGCACGTGGTAGGCCACCCCGAAGATCATCATACTCACGAAGCCGGCTGCGAGGGCATGGGCGTGGGCCAGCCTCAGCATGGAGGCCCGGGCGGGATCGAAGACCATGATCAGGGCCAGGAGCATTCCGACGCCGAGCCAGACCAGGCTCATGCGGAGAAACCAGCGGACGAAGATCTGCATGAGGTCTGCCTCCCAGAGAACACGGGGCCTCGGCGGCTGGGGGCCTCCGGAGGACTGCGTTGTACGCAGAGTAGCCCATCCCCGCGGCTGACGCTGTGACGCAGGTCACACCCCTGGGACCGTCTCGTGCGGCCAGCTCGTCCATCGCCTGGGTAATGATGGAGTGCTCGAACTCGACGATCGGAGCGGATGGGTCGGGTCCGCCGAACAAGCGGGCACAATCCCGGGGCGGTTCAACTCGTGGGAGACCCAACTTCCCGACAAGAACTCCCCTCGGGATCGGATAGTAGATGCCCAGGTGGGAATATTGGCCTGGAAACAGGCCAATATTCCCCGCACACCCGTCCCTTCGACGATGAAGTGCGGGGATCTTTGGCCTGTTCTTAGGCCAAACTTCCCCAAGCGGCCCACGCCAGAGCACTCTTTTCGTGATTTTGACCTACACGAGCCGACTCCGGTCAGCGCTGCGACGGGTCCATCAACCGATCTCCTTCGACGTCCCAACCAGGGACTGTAAGCCCGGGCCGTTCCTTGAGGGCCGCTGTCCTCCGAAAGGTCTCCTTTCGCCATGGCCGGGCCCCGGGGCATCGTGCACTCGTTGATCAGGGTCACCGATCGTCCGCGCTGGTCAGCCCCGGCCGGACCTCTACCGCAGCCTGGAGAAGGGCTCCATGATCCCGTCAGCCGATGCGAAGATCGAGGAGATCGCCGAGAAGCAACATGGCCTGGTCACCCGCGCCCAGATCCTGGCCGCAGGCGTTCACAACAGCCTCCTTTACCGACGCGTGCGATCCGGGCGGCTCCGTCGCATCCATTGGGGCGTGTATCAGGTCGGCTCCTTCGAGCGACCCCGAGTTCGCGAAATGGCCGCCGTCCTATCCTGCGGTTCCGACGCCGTCGTCAGCCACCGGAGCGCGGCGGTCCTCTGGGGACTCTTGCCGGAGCGGCCCGACATCCATCCGATTCAGTTGAGCCTGA
Organism: Gemmatimonadota bacterium; assembly: GCA_007129525.1. GTDB lineage: Bacteria > Gemmatimonadota > Gemmatimonadetes > Longimicrobiales > Gaopeijiaceae > PWLA01. Next base: position 1,451 of record SKVI01000006.1, read on the forward strand.
CCCGTGATCTACGAAGGAGCGGCCAGATCCAGACGCATCGGGTCAGGAACCTCCCGAAACGCCAGGTCACCAAGATGGACGGGATTCCCGTCACGATCCCCGCCAGAACCCTGGTGGACCTGGCAGGCCAGGCGAGCCGCCGAGAGTTGGAACGCGCCCTCGCCCGAGCCAAGAGGGAAGGGCTCACGGACCGCCGCGAGGTTGAAGATCTCGCATCCCGCGCGCCGACCAGGACCGGCGTCCCCACCCTCCTGGCTTTCCTGGGGGCGGGTTACGAGCCTGCCTTCACACGTTCGGAGGCCGAGGAACGGCTTCTTTCCCTGATCCGGTCGGCCGGGCTCCCTCGTCCCACCGTGAATTCCGAGGTGGTGGGGTTCGAGGTGGACTTCTGTTGGGAGCGAGAGCGGCTGATCGTCGAGGTGGATGGATACCGCTATCACAGCTCGCGGGCGAGTCATGAGAATGACCGTCGCAGGGACGGGCTCTTGGCGCGGGCGGGATACCAGGTGATCCGAGTCACATGGCGCCAGCTCACCAAGGAGCGGGACGCCACCCTCGTTCTCGTTGCTCAGGCCCTCGTCCGTGCGGAATCCCGGGTGTAAGGGACGGCCGTAAGTGACCTGCCCCGAGTTCCCCCGCTCCGTTGGACACCTCGTCGTGAGGGAAGGCCGGCGGGTGGCAGGTCGGCTCCGACCCTCAGCTCACCGCCGCGATCGGCTTCAGGCCATGCCGACCGAGCCGATGTCCGGATTCTCTTCCATGAAGCGAACCAGGCGCTCCGCGTAGCTCTGGAAGGGCGGACAGGTGATCCCGCTTCCCTCCAGGTCCCGGTCCGTCTGGGCTGTGTCGTATTGGGTGGGGTGGGAGAAGTATGGGACAGCCTCCGGCTTGATGCCGGTGAGGGAGGCCACGCCGGGCAGATGGCGAAATGCGGCCAGTGCGAGCCTCTCCGGGACGCACACCCGCAGAAGGCGCCGGCCGGTGACGGCACCCAGAATCCGGGTCATCTCCGCCACCGTCAACGGCTGTGGATCCGCGAGTTGGTACACCTGTCCCTCGGACGCCTTCAGCGAGCTGAGGTGATCCAGTGCGTCCACGACGAAGTCTCGCGGCACGAGGTTGACGCGGTAACGCTCCGGATCGCCCGGGAGGGGAAGGGGCGCCGTACGGCCCCAGCGGAGGATCCACTGGATAATGTAGTAGGGCCCATCGTACTTCTGCGTCTCTCCCGTCCGGCTGTCGCCCACCACGATGGCGGGGCGGTAAACCGTTGCCGGCAGGCCCTGGCTCATGGCCCGCTGCACCTCCACCTCGGCTCGGTGCTTGGTTTCTTCGTAGTGGTTGTTGAAGGGGCCCGGGCCGTCGAGGTCCGTCTCGCGGAAGGTGCCCGGATAGCGGCCACTCACGTAACAGGTGCTCACGTATTGGAAGCGCTCGAGCCCGTGGGTGCCCCCGGCCAGATCCAGGACGTGCCGGGTGCCCTGGACGTTCACCCGCTCCGCCAGATCCCGCGGCACCCCCAGGTCGTACACGGCGGCCAGGTGCCAGATCTCTCGGGCCTCCCGTCGCACCGCCTCGTAAGCAGCCAGTTCCATGCCGAGTCGGGGCCGAGCAATGTCTCCTTCGACGATGCGGATCCCCCCGCGTCGCGCCGGTCTCTCTGCCTCGATCCGGGCAGCTTGGGCCTCGGCCCGCTCCCGGTACCGGGGCTGGACCAGGGCCGTGATCCACACGTCCCGCTCATGCCGGTCCAGGAGACGGCCCACGAGCGCCGAGCCCAGGAGGCCGGGGAAGCCTGTGAGGAAGATGGTTCGGGTCATGGCGGGGGAGGTGATGGACCTGATCTTCAAACTGCTCGGCGGGGGGGGCGTTCGTCTCGGGCTCCAAACTCCGGGACGGCCGGCGTTGTCACCCCGGCCGAAGACCCTCGGGCAACTCCGGAAGCCACCCGGCCTCCAGCACGCCCCACAACCCGATGAGGATCGCCTCCGCCGCGTCGTGTCGGAGTGAAGAGGGACTCGGCGCACCCGACCATTCGATGACCCGCCGGGCCAACCCGTCGGCCTGATCCTTGGCGTCTCTGCCTGTGCGGCGGTCCCGCGGCCGGAGCAGCACTTTCCGCCAGACACCCGCCTGTACCCGGTCCAGGGTCACCCCCCTGCGTCCCGCTTCCCGAACCCAGGGGTCGGCCACTGGTCCGCCCCCTTCCACGACGACCCGGCGGAGGCCGTCCACCTCGTTCATGACCCCGTACACACCCTTCTTGAGTCGGCCTGGAGCGCCGAAGTTGGTGGACCGATACCGCTCGAGGCGGCCGTCGGATGCGTAGACGGCAAGCCCCGCCCTCAGGCCGGCATCGATGGCCAGGAGCCGCGCAGCTTCGGGATGGGGCATGAGGGAAGGACCTCCACGAGGGTTCGCATGTCGAGAACAGCGTCCGCCCGGGACCCTTGGTCCGAGCCAGTCGCCTCATTCCACGAACCCTCGAGTTCGCAGGAGGTGCCCGGCCCCGGTGGATTCCAACGCCGGCTACATCGCCCGCTGCAACGGGCGCCCTGCAGGTTGGTCGTGTCGGTTCGAAGAGAGGGAAGGCCGCGGGCATTTCGGCCCTTCGCCACGACCCCAACCCAGGAGG
>SKVI01000372.1 GCA_007129525.1 Gemmatimonadota bacterium
AAGCCGGCGTCGCGGATCCGGCGCCGGGGCTGTTCCTTGTTGGGCTCCTTCGGCGTTCCAAGCTACGAATACCTCGCAGCGGCCCCAGGGTGCCCTTCTCAGACTGTGAGCATCATGGTGTCGTGGGCGAAGCGGATCTCGGGGTGGCCTTCCGTTTCGAGTCGGGCTTCGAGTCGCAAGAGGTCATCATGGTCCAGCCCGTCAGGCTCTTCGATGTGGGTCAGGACGGTGCGGCGGGCCCCGAGCTTCCGAACGATCTCCAGCGTCTCCCGGAAGGTGGCCTCGGCTGCCAGGATGGGATGCTCGGCCGGAATCCGGCGAGCTCCGCTGAAGGGATCGAACTCCGCCACGCCCATGGGCAGGACGGCCAGGTCCAGGGGCCCCAGCCAGTCCGGCGGCCGCCAGCCCACCAGCTCGTCCGGAGCCAGCAGGACCCGGGGGCCGTCCGCCTCCTCCAACAGGAAGGCGTACACGTACTCCTCGGCCAGGGGAAAGGGGCGGACGGTGCAGTCACCGATTCGGACCGAGGTGCCCTCCTCGACCACGATGCTCCGGATCAGTCCCTGCGATTCCAGGAACTCCAGGTGGTTTCCCGCCGCCAGGCGCTGCACCAGGTCGTCGCGAACCCCTCCGGGAAAGTACACGGGCGTGGGGCGCTCCTCCCGGGGCCAGCGTCTGAAGTCCCGGCTCATCTCCCAGACCCGGAGCCCCATCACGTGGTCCGGGTGCCAGTGCGAGTAGATGCCGGCGGCCACCCGCTGAACTCCGGAGCGAGCCAGTTGAAAGGCCGACTCCTCGGGCGTGTCCACCAGGAGGTCCGGTCCGTGGACGAAGAGCGAGGGACCCGTTCTCTGGTGGGGAACGCCCAGGCGGCGAGCCTTCCGACACACCCGGCAGAAGCACAGGGGGCGGGGAGTGGTCACCGCTCCTCCGCTGCCCAGCACCTCGATCTTCATGGCGGGGGGAAGGTGGCTCAGGGAAGCCGGATTTCCGGATCGTCGGGGTGCTCCCTGTAGAGCACCACGGTGCGGCCGATGGTTTGGGCCACATGCACGCCGTCCAATCGTTCGGCCATGGTCCGGGCCGCCTCGTCCGTGTCTTCGGGAGCCCCCTCGAGCACCTTCACCTTCAGGAGCTCGCGAGTGTTGAAGGCCTCCTCGAGCGATTCCAGGAAGGCGTCGCTGACGCCGTCGTTGCCCACCTGCAGGATGGGCTTGAGGGAGTGGGCCAGCGACCGCAGGTGAGCGCGCTGCTTTGAGCTGAGAGAGGCGATGGGAAAGAGCTCCTTTCCTTGGTGGTGGAGTGGGTCCGGGTGTCCTACGACTCTCGTACCGAAACGATCCCGTAGCTGTCCACCCGGAAGCGTCCGGTGGCGTCGGTGTCGCCGATGACCCAGATTTTCATGCCATCCTGCATGCGATCTTCCGGAAGGCCAGAGAGGGGGAGGGCGTCACGGTCCTCCCGGAGAAGCATCCAGCGGCCGTCGCCATCCCGCTGAAGCGTGCCCAGATAGGGCGTTCGGCCTTCGATCTCCAGAACTTGATAGGCCGAGACCTCGATGCCCGGCCCCACCGGGGTCCCGGCCCGCCGGCCCTCCACCTGGGCCCGGGCTCCGGAGAGACGCATGAGCTCACGGGCCGGAGCGCCGGTGAGACCCAGCGAGCTCCCGTCGTCCAGGTGTAGCACGGCGGTGGGCGCCGGTTCCGTACCGCTCACGCCCAGAACCCCCTCTGCGGTGCGGAGCTCCTCGTCGGGATCGGTTGTCTCCATGGGCAGATCCGGGGGCGGGAAGGTGGGTCGGGTCTCCAGGGGCGGCTCCGGAAGCTCCAGGTCGGGCGTATCGACTCGCAACTCCGGCTCGACCCCGGGGTCGGGATCCACGTCCGGTTGCTCGGGAGGCTCCACCTGATCGACGGCGACCCCGGGATCCACCGGTATCTCCTCCGCTGGAGGCGGTGCGTCGTTTCCGCAACCCGTCAGGGTCGCTCCGACCAGAAGGGTGAGCAGGAGACCGTGGGCGGCGAGCGTCGTGGTCCTCGATGGAGTAGCTGGTGTCATCGAATTCTCGCGATCCAGAGCTGCATGAAGTCCGGCAGGAGTCCGCCGTCGCCGGCACCGGCCTGGACGGCGAAGGGAGGATGTCCGTCGTCCGATGCCAGCTGCTGGTAGGTGGATGACCCGGCGGCCACCACGAAGCTGGACTGGAAGTCGCTGGAGAACGAATGGTTCGCCGGCTCCAGCCGGGCGGGGTCACCCCACCGTTCGGGTTCCGAGATCCACGACTCGATGCTTCTCAGGTCCCATGACGGAAGGGTGAGAAGCGGATCCCCGGTCTCCACCCGTCCTTCCGTGTACAGGGTGGCCGCCCAGGGAGCCATGAGTTGGAAGATATCCTCACCCAGCACGTCCTCAAAGGTGGCGAAGCCCGTGGCGGGAGAGTCCACGAGGCGTCGCTGGATCTCCCGCTCGCCACCGGCGAACTCAGAGGCGAAGTGATCGGAGATCCACCGGAGGAGCGACCAGGTCACCCCGTACGCGATTCTCCCCGATATGCAGGGTTCGGGCTCTCGCACGCTGAGCCAGCCGCATTCCTCTGGTGCCCCGTCCACCTTGAACGTGCTCTGGGAGCCCGAGAAGGCAACACCGAAGTAGATGGAAAGATCGACGAAGGGATTCCGGTACCAGAAGGTGTCGGTGGGATCAGCCGGTGAGAAGGCGGTGAACTCGTCCAGGTTCGACCCCGGAGAGTTCCCGGTGTAGCGGTGGCCCACCACCTCCTCGGCGATGGTGGCCTGCCCCTCCAGGAGCCAGATCGCCTGGGCCGACATCAGATCGAGGGTATGGAAACGGCGCCCGAACTGGATGATGTGAGTCAATTCGTGGGCCAGGAGGAGGGGCGCGTCCGCGAGGGCATCGCTTCGGGAGTACTCGCGGGACTCCCCGTCCGGATCGGTGATGCTCCCGTCGGGGTCCACCACCCTCGAGTAGTAGTATTCTCCGCCGTTGGACGACGCGCATTGGTCGGGAAAGAAGTCGGTGGTCACCACAAAGCCCAGGGTGTTGGCCGACATCTCGTTTACCTTGCGGGTGTTCACGATGACGATCCGCCCGTTCTCGTCCAGATCGGTGGGCTCGCCGAAGTACGAGACCACCTCGGCGTAGATCTCGTTGTCGAACTCGTCGGCCAGGAGCTCGAAGTCGTCGCCGGTGAAGCCGCCGGCGGGATTCGCTGCGTCTTCCACCCAGATGGACTTCTCCCCCACGCGCTGAATGACGCCCTGAATGGTGGAGAAGTCGTTGCAGAAGTTGTCGGCGTTGATGTCGGGAACGTTCACCTGAACGGTGTCGCCCACCTCCACGTTTCCGGAGATCCGGGGTGCATGACCGGTGGCGGTCCGGGCCGGCACGCCACCCAGCCGCACCTGGGACATGGCCAGGGCCTCGGCCTGACGGAGGTCGGGTTTCGCCTCCCGGTGACGGGCCCAGCGGAGGTCCCGGTCTGACAGCCCGGAGACGCCGCGGAGGCGCCGCGCCGTCTCGGCGGCGAAGGAGGTGCCCTGTGGACCGGCTGCTGCTGCAGTAACCGGAAGCGATTGGCCCGCGAAGCCCTCCACGCGTACCGAGGTCCGGCTGGACGCCGTCTCGCTGGTGGACTGGACGCCGATGATGTACTCGGCCTCCTGGTCGACGCCTCCCAGAATCACGCAGAATGGGCTGGGAGAGGTGAATCGTTGCTGCTCACCGGCTGCCAGCTCCAGCAGGTCGGTGGGCCGGTAGGGGTGATCCAGCGGGTCGCTGGGCTCCAGGGCCGAGAAGACGAGGATGGGCGCCGGGCCTTCAGGACGGCAGAGGTCGTCGGGAACCCGGGCGGTGATGCTGGTCTCGGAGGCGGCCAGGATGGTGGCCGTCGCTCCGTGGACCCGAACCTCCAGTTCATCCTCGGCGAACTTCTCGCCGGTGATGGTGAAACTCTCGCCGGGTTCCAGCACTTCGGGCAAGATGGACTCGATGATCGGGATGTCGCCCACCACCACCACAGTGACGTCGGTGTGCCCCTCCACCCCGTCCACC
>SKVI01000116.1 GCA_007129525.1 Gemmatimonadota bacterium
CTCCTGCCTCCGGAAGACCCAGTGACGCTCGCCGGCCTCGTCCAGGTAGGCTTCCTCCTCCTGACGACACTGCACCGGCTTGCCGTTCCATTCGGGGACCGGCACCGTGCCCTGCAGCTCGATGGAGTGCCAGGTGGACGCTCTCAGGACCACGTCACCTCGCACGGGAACCCCCTCCTGGGCGTCCCAACGCCCGATGAGAGGACCGGCGCCGTGACCGTGGTCGCCGATGGGATGCGTGTAGACAGTGCCGTCGATCCCCTCCTCCTCCAGGCGGGCCAGGGTGGCCGCCAGTATCTCGTTTCCGGTTCGTCCGGGTTCCATCTCCTCCAGGAGCAGGTCCTGCATCCGATTCGAGGCGACCAGGCAGTATCGGAGTCCCTCGGGCACTTCGGTTTCACCTTCGCGGAGGACGTACCCGTTGTGCTGAGTGTCGGTTGTGAGCCCCATGAAGTCGAGACCCACGTCGGTCCAGATCAGGTCGCCCCGCTGGATCACCACCGGGCCGGAGGTCGGCACCTCTCCTGCCCGCTGCACCGCCACCGAAGGCTGGAACCAGGTATCCATCCCCATGTCGCGAATCTTTTCCCGGAACCACCAGACCACGTCCTCGGTGGTGGTGACGCCTGGCTCGATGACGGCGTTGGAGAAGCCCTCGGAGATCATGGCGTGGACCGTCTCCATCATCTGCCGGTATCGGGGCATCATCTCGGGAATGCGGATAGCCAGGTAATCGATGGCCAGGCGGGGTTCGATTTTCACCCGATCCACGTACGGCCCCAGCGCCCGCTCCAGCGCCTCCCGTTCCCCTGCGTGGAGGCCGTCGGCGAAGGCGTGCTCCTCGTGGATGTTCAGGACGATGTTCTCCGGATCCCGCTCCTCGATGAGCTCCCGGAACAGGCGCCACTGCTCGTCGCCCCAGAGCTCCGCCTCCTCGCCGGTGGGGGCCGGCCGCTCCGAACGGTAGATGGTGTAGAGGCCGCCCTGCGTCGTGCCCCCCAGCGCCAGCCGCTCCACACCCAGCTCCGGTCCCCGATCATGAAAGACGTAGATGGAGCGGCGCCGGGCGGCGAAGGTGGTGGGCGAGGTGATGGCGAAGAAGACCGGATCCTCGGCGTACTCCCGCTGGGAGACGATCCACATCTCCACCCCGTACTCCCGCATGAGGTCGGGCAGGACCCGGGTGACCCGCTCCTCCAACCACCGCTGTTGCTCCTCGGCCTGTTCCCGGAGCGGGGGGAAGGCGTGGTAGCGGGCCGGAGCCACCGCCTCGTCGGGGACGTGGACCGGCGCCTGGGCCATGGCCGCTTCCGGAACGGCCCAGACCCCCAGGGCCAGTAGGAGCGCCAAGGGGGACGAAACCGCGGACACGCGCATTTGAATCTCCAGTGAACGGGGGAAGCCTCGGCGGCGGCTCCGGCTGCGCTCTACCCGGGGAGGGTTCAGCGTGACGGCCCCGCCTCCCGGATCTCCTCGGGGACGTCGTCCTCGTACTTTCGGAAGTTGTCCCGGAACATGTCGGCCAGCTTCCGGGCCGCCGCGTCGTAGGCCTCCTGGTCATCCCACGTCTCCCGGGGGTTCAGTAGCTCGTCCGGAACCCCTTCGATCCGCACCGGCACGTGGAGGCCGAAGATGGGATCGGTCCGGGTTTCGGTGTTCGTGAGCTCTCCGGCCAGGGCGGCGTCCACCATGCGACGGGTATAGGGGAGGTTGATCCGGCTCCCCACGCCGTGCCCTCCGCCGGACCACCCTGTGTTCACCAACCACACCGCCGAACCATGCTCCCGGAGCTTGGCTCCCAGCATCTCTGCGTACTCACCGGGATGGCGGGGCAGGAAGGGAGCCCCGAAGCAGGCCGAGAAGGCCGCCTTCGGCTCGGTGACGCCCCGCTCCGTTCCGGCCACCTTGGCGGTGTATCCCGAGAGAAAGTGATACATGGCCTGGGCCGGTGTCAGCCGGGAGATGGGAGGGAGCACCCCGAAGGCGTCGCAGGTCAGGAACACCACGTGCTCCGGGTGCCCCCCGCGCCCGGGGATCACGGCGTTGGGAATGTAGTGGATGGGGTACGACGCCCGGGTGTTCTCGGTGATGCTCTCCTCTTCGTAACTGACCTCCCGGGTCAGGGGCGTCAGCACCACGTTCTCCAGGATCGTCCCGAACATGCGGGTGGCCTGGAAGATCTCGGGTTCGGCCTCGGGCGAAAGGTTGATCACCTTCGCGTAGCATCCGCCTTCGAAGTTGAAGACGCCGTCGTCGCCCCATCCGTGCTCATCGTCGCCAATGAGCCCCCGGGTGGGATCGGCGGAGAGGGTGGTCTTTCCGGTGCCCGACAGGCCGAAGAAGAGGGCCACGTCACCCTTCTCACCCACATTGGCCGAGCAGTGCATGGGAAGGATCCCTCGGGCCGGAAGCAAGTGGTTGAGGACCGAGAAGATGGACTTCTTGATCTCGCCCGCGTACCGGGTGCCGCCGATGAGCACCTCCCGCTCGGTGAAGTTCACCATCACGAAGGTGCCCGAGCGGGTGCCGTGCACCTCGGGGTCCGCTTTGAGTTCCGGCGCATGAAGCACGGTGAAGTCGGGACGGGCCTCGACCAGCTCCTGAGGGGTGGGCCGCAGGAACATGTTGTAGGCAAAGAGGTTGTGCCACGCGCTGGGCGTCACCACCCGGACGGCGAGTCCCGCCTCCGGATCCTCTCCCGCCCGGGCGTCGCGGACGAAGAGTTCCCGGCTGTTGAGGTGCTCCACAACCAATGCCCGGAGGCTGGCGTAGGTGTCCGGGTCCATGGGAACGTTCACCTTTCCCCAGTCCACTGCGTCCTCGGTGGTCTCGTCCCGGACCGTGTACTTGTCGTCGGGAGAACGGCCGGTGTGCGGGGTCGTCACCGCGGTGAACCCACCCATGTGGGCCAGGCGACCTTCGCCCCGCTTGAGGGCGGCCTCGTAGAGCTGCGCCGGCGACAGGTTCCAGTGCACCGAACCGGACGGCGCCAGCCCGTGGATGTCGAGGCCGTGGCGGCTGGCCACACCCCCGTTTTCTGCGGAGGAAGAATCCTTCTCTATGGTCATGTTGTCAGTTCCTGATGTTTGGTTCTCTGCGACGGGTCCACCGGCATTCGTAGTCTGCGGCGGGCCCCCGTACTTCTTCACCGGCCCTCTAAGTCTGGCCAGAACGCTGCTGCGCGTCCACCGAGGCAATGGTGGTGAGGTTCAACACGTCCTGTGTGGTGCTGCCCCGCTGGAGCACCTGGACCGGCTTGGCCATTCCCAGGAGCACGGGACCGATGACCTCGGCGTCGCCCAGCTTCCCCACCAGCTTGTAGGCGGCGTTTGCCGCCCCCAGGTTCGGAAACACCAGAATATTGGCCGGCCTGGTGAGGTCACTGAAGGGATACGTCCCGGTGAGGATCCGCTCATCCACCGCCGTGTCGGCCTGCATCTCGCCGTCCACCTCCAGCTCCGGCGCCAGCTCCTTGATCCTCTTCGCTGCCCGGTAGACGTTCCGGGAAGCGTCGCTTCGGGCCGACCCGAAGTTGGAGAAGGAGAGCATGGCGATCCGGGGCTCGAGGCCCAGTCCCTGCACGAACCCCGCGGTGAGAAGAGCCACCTCGGCCAGCGTCTCGTGGGTGGGGTCGATGTTCACGGTGGTGTCGGCAAAGAAGAGGAGGTCTTGATCCCTGCGGGCGATCATGTGAAGACCGGCCACCCGGTTCGCCCCGTCGGCGGTGCCCACCACCTCCAACGCGGGTCGGAGGACCTCGGGATAGTTGGAATCCACCCCGCCCACCAGAGCGTCAGCGTCGCCGCGCCGCACCATCATGCCGGCGTAATAGATGGGCCGGTACAGGTTTGACCGGGCCTCGGCCAGGGTGAGCCCCTTGCGCCGGCGTAACCGGTAGAGTTCGTCGGCATAGGCATACCGCGTGTCGTCCTCCAGGGCGGGATGCACGATCTCCACACCCGAGAGATCCACCCCCATCTCCCGGGCCTGAGGTTCGATCTTGTGGGGTTTTCCGATGAGGATCGGCCGCGCAACGCCTTCCTCCACGATCTGGGCTGCCGCCC
>SKVI01000356.1 GCA_007129525.1 Gemmatimonadota bacterium
GCACACGAATCGAAGGCTGGGATATCCTGGAGTCTGCGCTGGCCGAGGGGAAGGGAGTGCTGCTGGTCACGGGTCACCTGGGGAACTGGGAGATCGGAGGCGGGGCGCTGGCCGTTCGGGGGGTACCCCTGGACGTGGTGGCTCGACGTCAGAAGAATCCCCTGGTGGATCGGCGCCTCCGCCGAACCCGGGGGGCATTGGGGATGGATGTCATCTACCGGGAGGACGCACCCCGCCAGATTCTGAGATCCATGCGTCGCGGGCGGGTGGTTGCGTTGGCGGCGGATCAGAACGTCCGACAGGGCGGGATCTTCGTGGACTTCTTCGGCGTGCCTGCCAGCACGGCTCGCGGTCCGGCCTTCTTCTCGCTGCGAGTCGGCGCTCCCATCGTCGCGGCCTTCTGCCACCGGCTCCCCGGCTGGCGGGCCCGGTACGTGGTTCGCTTCCACCGGGTGGAGAGGCCGGAGACGGGCGACCCGGAGGCCGACATCCGGCTCCTGACCCGGCGCTACCTGGAGGTGCTGGAGACGGAGATCCGCCGCAGCCCGGAGCAGTACTTCTGGCCCCACAAGCGTTGGAAGACTCGACCGTCGGAGGCCGGAAGTGAAGAGGAACCGGACTCCGCTCGTCCTGTATGACGTACTGAGGGGAGTTGATTCACGTATCCGTCCCTGCCGGGCGGGGCCCCTTGCCGAATCTCCCAGGAGCTGTCGTGATCTATATAGGCATTCCGGCCCATAACGAAGAGCAGACCATCGGGGTCCTCCTGTGGAAGATCCGGAAGGTCATGGCTGAGTTCGGCCGGGATTTCGAGATCCTGGTCCTGGACGACGCCTCCAACGATGGGACCCCCGCGGTCCTGGACCGATACACCCGGGTGCTCCCGCTTACGGTGATCCGCTCTGATGTGCGGCTGGGGCATGGAGGAGCAACCGAACGCCTCCTCCGGGAGGCGACGGACCGCACCGAGTATCCGAAGCGGGACGTGGTGGTGACGCTCCAGGGCGACTTCACCGAGGATCCGGGCTCCCTGGTGGAGATGGTGAAGGCCATCGAGGGAGGGGCCGACCTGGTAGCGGGCCGCGTGGAGCCGGAAGAGCTTCCCCGGGCCCGGCGCCTGTCGCGCCGCCTGGCCACCCTGCTGCTTCGGCGGGCCATCCGAAACGCCCCCGTCTCTGATCCGCTGTGCGGGTTCCGAGCCTACCGGATCGTGGTGGTCCGAAAGGCCCTTCGGGAGCTGGACGGTGGGGCGGTGACCCGGGACGGCTGGGCCGCCAACCTGGAGCTCCTGGCTCTGCTGGCCCCCCATGCCCGACGCATCGACGAGAGTCCCGTGGACGTCCGCTTCGCGCATCGGCAGCGGGAAACCCGCTTCCGTGCCCTTCCTGCATTCCGGGACCTGTTTTCCCTGCGCAAGTTGGCCTGGCCCGCCGCGATCCTCCTTCTGGCGCTGGCCGGCGGGACTCTGGGCGCGGGCGAGTTGACGGCTCAGGACGCCGAGCGGTCACCCTGGAGCGCCCCCGTTGAGAGGACAGTGGCCCCCGTGCCCTTTGGCCCCGGTGAGCGGATGGAGTACCAGGTCAAGCTGGGCCCCCTCTCGGTGGGCGAAGGGCACATGGAGGTCCACGGGGTCGAGAGGGTGCGGGGCGAGCGCACCTACCACATCAGCATGGGGCTGAACGGCGGGATCCCCCTGGCCCGGGTCAACAACCTCTACCAGTCCTGGTTGGATCTGGACCAGCTCACCAGTCGGAGGTTCATACAGGACCAGAACGAGGTACGCTACGAACGCTTTCGGCACTTCGAGTTCTACCCGGAGGAGCGCCGATGGGAGCGGGCCGACGTGGACGAGGAGGGGGAGCTGCCCACCGATCTGCCCCTGGACGACATCTCCTTCGTCTACTACGTGCGGAGCCTTCCCCTGGAGGTGGGCGAGACCTACACCCTGGACCGGTACTTTCAGGAGAGCGGGAATCCGGTGGTGGTGAAGGTGGTACGGAGGGACACGGTGGAGGTGCCGGCGGGCACCTTCAACACCATCGTCGTGGAGCCCGTCATCCAGACCCGGGGCATCTTCGGTGAGGGGGGTGAGGCCGAGATCCACTTCTCCGACGACGAGCATCGCCTCCTGGTGCAGATGAAATCCAGGGTGCCGGTGGTGGGCTCGCTTTCTCTTCACCTGGCCGAGGTTCGCCACGGTGACAACCTTCGCAGCTTCGACCCCGACGAGGTGGGGGCCTCGTTCCTGCCCTGAGGCGGCTCTACTCCGCGTCGGCCTCCATCAGGAAGAGTGACGGTCCGCGGAGCTTGCGGCCCTTCACCCGCAGCTGGAAGGTGTAGCGCCCCGGCCGGGGAAAGACCACCTCCTCCAGAGGCAGCACCAAGCGCGTTCGGGGCGGAGGTCGGTTCTTGTCCCGAGGGTCCACGTCGGTGTGTCCGTCCACGGTGAGGGACGGCCGTCCGTCGGGCCCCACGAGGTCCACCTTGAACTTGTTTCGGCCCTGGTCGCTCCGGTCCCACTCGATGGTGGTCACCAGGACCATCCGTTCCTGCTTGGCGGGAAATCCGGGGGCCATGAGGTCGTTGAAGACGCCTTCGATATCCATTTTTCCGTCGGGGCGGATTCGGGCGTCGTCGCAGACCAGGGCGAGTTGTACATGCATGGGCGCGTGGGACCTCGTTCAGGTTATGGAGTGCGGCTTCTCCAAGGTAACGTTCCTGTCGTAAAGCTCCACCGATGGAAGCAGCCATCGTCGTCCGGCTCGACGGGACAGGTTTGGGTTTGCCTCGGTCCTCCCCCGCCGTTATCTTTTTTTGCTGCTACGGAAAATCTTCGAGTTAGCGCCCCGGCTTTCCCGGCTTCGCCCCGAAACGATCCGGATGCGATGTCCGGGCCCATCGTAAGTTGTGCCAGTGGCACCACGTTGGAGGCAGGACGTTGGATGTCCCCGTGCTTCACAACCGGGGGATCGAGTGATCAATATTATGGAGGCTACATGACGGATAAGAGCAAACTAAAGGATCGCGCCCGAGACGAGTTGTTCAGCCACATCAACCGGTGTGGTGTTCTGCAGGCCGCCGAGGACGACCAGACGCACTGGATGGAAGAGACCATGGACTACCTGGCGGAACGGTATCCGGATCTGTCGGATTCGGACCTCCAGGAGCTCTTCACTCTGGGGATGCGGTTTTGCCGCCCTGCCATTCCCCATGGTCGGCCCATGGGGGCTGAGGAGTCGGATGACGATGCCGACGGGGCTCAGGAGCCGGTGGCCGTGGGATCCTCCGACGATCCCACTACCGACTGATCCGAGCCGGTCTACGACGCGGTGCGCCGTAAGCCCGGGGGGACACACCGGGCGACGGCGAAGGAAGCGGACGGACGCAGGGGCGTCGGATGGGTCTCAGGGCCCATCTCGCCCCTGCTTTCATTTGGGGCGGTCTTCCACCCTTTCTCCGTCGGCTCGGGACCCTTAGATTTTTCACTGATCCGGTTCCCACCCCTCTGGCGAGAGAGCGCGAATGGGCCACCGATTCTGGAGTTCGGAGGAGTATGACGAGCGGGCGCACTCGCTCTACAACGAAGGTGACTTCGACGGGGCCCTCGAGACGCTGAAAGAGGGCCTCGCTCTATATCCGAACTCGGTTGAGCTCTATGTGGGCCTGGGGTACGCCCGGCTGGCCCGCGAGGAGTTCGCCTGGGCCCGGCGCACCTTCAGGGCAGCGTTGTCGCTGGACCAGACCCATGAAGATGCCATGGTAGGCCTGGGCGAGGTTCTTCTGCGCATGGGTGAGCGGGACGAGGCGCTGGAGTTGTTCCAGGCCGTCCAGGACCTGGGCTTTGAAGACGACGTCGAGCTCATGCTCACCATGGGGAGGGCCCTCTATCGGGAAGGGCTGTTCGCCCGCGCCATGGATGTCTTCACTCGCCTGGCCACCATGCGCCCTGATTCGGCTGAAGCCGTGGCCTCGATGGGGTACGCGTTGCACCGAATGGGTGACGAGGTCGGCGCATCCCGTCACATTCGGCGGGCGCTCCGGATGAGCCC
>SKVI01000280.1 GCA_007129525.1 Gemmatimonadota bacterium
GGCCTGGACGGACGCTACGGGCTCGGTTCCACCTTCGTCCTGGACTTCACCCTGAATCCGGACTTCGGCCAGGTGGAGGTGGATCCCGCGGTCATCAACCTCACTGCCTTCGAAACCTTCTTTCCGGAGCAGCGTCCCTTCTTTACCCGGGACGACCGTGTCTTCGATTTCTCCCTCCCCGGTCCCGCCAACACCCTGTTCTATTCACGGCGCATCGGGCGCGCCCCCCGGGGGTCGGCACCCGCCAACGCCGATCACTCCAGCGTGCCCCGGGAGAGTCGTATTCTGGGGGCCGGAAAGCTGACGGGTCGGACGGCGGGAGGGCTGAGCGCCGGTGCCCTGCTGGCCTTCACCGACCGGATGAGTGGACGGGCATACTGGGAGGACGAGGATCGCATCGACCGATTCGTCGCCGAGCCCCGAAGCCGCTACGGCGTGGCCCGTCTCCGCCAGGACCTGCGAGGCGGTGGCTCGCAGGTGGGAGCCATCGTGACGGACGTGGGACGGGACCTGACCGACGCGGCGCTGGCCCGGCGGCTTCCGGACCGGAGTCACTCGGTGGGGGTGGACTTCGAGCATGCCTGGGCGAACCGGGAGTGGGCCGTCAGCGGTCACCTCACCGCCAGCCGGGTTCGGGGCGCTGCCGAGGCCATGGTCCGGCTCCAGGAATCCAGCATCCATGTCTTCCAGCGACCCGATGCGCCTCACCTCAAGGTGGATTCGACGGCCACCTCCCTGGAGGGTGCGCACTGGCACGTGAACCTGACCCGGCGCGGCGGCAGCCGACTCACGGGCAGCACGTGGCTGGGTCAGCGGACGCCGGGCTTCGAGATCAACGAGCTCGGGTTCTCGTCCTCAGCTGAGCGGGTATACGGTGGAGCCAGGGTGGAATTCAGGGAGATCAGCCCCGGGCGCCTCTTTCGGGAGTACTCGGCGTCGGTCTTTACCTTCCAGAGCTTTCGCAACTCCCTGTGGGAAGGAGGGGAGGCGGATCGCGGCCTCCGGGGTGCCTGGGCCGGGGGACCCGTCAACGCGAATGTCGATGCCACCCTCCTGAACTTCTGGGAGGTGGAGGCCTCGGTGGGATACTCGCCCTCGGTTCTGGACGACCGGATCACCCGGGGCGGCCCCCTCATGGAGGTGCCGGCCGAGCGGTCTGTGGGGGTGGGCCTGAGTTCGGACCCCCGGGCTGACGTGAGCGCCGGCATCGGCGGGGAGTACTCCACTTCCGGGGTGGGCGGTCATGAATTCGAGATGGAGGCGGAGCTCGTGTACCGACCTTCGGCGCGGATCCAACTGGAGCTGCGCCCCACCGTTGAACGGGGCCTCGACCGGGTCCAGTACCTGGCGTCGATCCGGGACCTCGCGTGGGAAGCCACGTACGGACACCGCTACCTCTTTGGTGAGCTGGAGCGGCGGACCCTCTCGGTGGACACCCGACTCTCGGTGGTCTTCTCACCGACTCTGACGCTGCAGGTCTTTGCCCAGCCCCTCCTCTCGTCCGGCCAGTACCGGAGCTACAGGCAGTTCGCGGAGCCCGCCGGGTTCGAGTTCGACGAGCTACCGCCTGGCGAGGCCGTCTCGGACACCGACGGGATTCGATGCGCCCAGGGCCGAAGCTGCACGAGCGACGGGACGCTGTACCTGGACCTGGACGGTGACGGCACCCCCGATACCCAACTTCGAGACCCCAACTTCACCATCGGATCGCTTCGGGGGAATGCGGTTCTGCGGTGGGAGTATCGGCCCGGGTCCCAGCTCCACCTGGTCTGGCAGCAGCGCCGGCGGGACGAGGCCCGGTTCGGCACCCTCTCGCCGAGCCGCGACGTGCGCGCCCTGCTGGATGCACCGACGGAGCACGTATTTCTGCTGAAGGCGAGCTACTGGATCGATCTCTGACGGGAGCCCGAGGCGCCCCCCCGCGGATCCCTTCTGCCCGTTTCCGGTATCCGGCTCTGGTACACGCTCGTCCCTTTCCGTTCCCACCGACAAAGGTAGTGAGCCTCATGCAAGAACGCCTCGAGCCCATCGTCCTGAACGTGCTGCGCATCATGACCGGCTTCCTCTTCTTCCAACACGGGGCGGCCAAGCTCTGGGGGTGGTTCGACGGCTCCGTGGTGGAGTTTCCCGAGCTCCGCTTTTTTGCCGGGGTCATCGAGTTCTTCGGAGGCCTCCTGATCCTCGCGGGCTTCGGCACCCGGTGGGTAGCCTTCATCTGCTCCGGCCAGATGGCAGCCGCTTATTTCATTGTCCACGCCCCCCAGGACTTCTGGCCCTACGTCAATGGCGGCACCACGGCGGCTCTCTACTGCTTCATCTTCTTGTACCTGGTGGTTCGGGGGGGAGGCGGCTTCTCGGTGGACGGACTCCTGGCCGGACGGAAGGCGGGCGAGAAGACCTGAGGGACCATCGGCGACGCCGGACGGACCATCGGCGGCAACCTTCCGGGCGTGCGCACAGCGAGGGCATCCCGTAGAATGGAGGCATCCGGAAGACTCGAATTCGACGCCCCCCTGGAGGGTCCCCATGAGCCGTCCCGTCGCTTCTGCCTGCTCGCCTGGTGCCGCCCATTCCCAACCGCGAGGCGGGCCCCGCCGTGAGCCGCGTCCAGGTCTTCTGGTGGCCCTTCTCCTGGCGCTGTTGGCCGGGTGCGCCGTGGCGGGGCAGCTCGTGGCGGATCCCGCGTGGGCCCAGGAGTCGGAGGACCAGGGGGTGCTGGCGTCCGACACCGGGAGCGTTCAGGATCCGGCTCGGAGCGCGGACCCCGACGACCCGCCGGTTCCCCAGACCTTCGACTGGCACCTGGAGGTTCCGAACCCGGCCGCCACCCCATGGGGACAGCCCGTGGACACCGCCGCCACCCGCCTCATGCGTTCGTGGACCACCGACGCCGAGTTCACCAGTCGTCTGGTGGACCACCTCCCCCTGGCCGAAGGGGTGGTGTCTCCGGTGGAGCACTTCGGCTACCCCCTGGGCAAGCCCGGCCGGCTGCACACGACGGCGGAGTTCTACGGATGGTATGAAGCGCTGGCGGGGTCGTCGCCGCGGGTCCAGTTCGAGTACCTGGACGAGACGGAGGAGGGGCGCCGCTTTGCCCTGGTGAAGGTGGGAAGCGAAGCCAACCTGGATCGCCTGGAGGAGATCCGGGCCGCCTACCACCGCCTCACCGACCCCCGGGAGACCTCCCGGGAGGAGATGGAGGAGTTGATCCGGGACCTGCCTGCCATCTACATGGTCTTCTCGGGGCTTCATTCGCCGGAGACGGGCCACCCCGAGGTGACGGCGGAGCTGGCGTACAGGGTGGCGGTCTCCGAGGACCCCATGATCCGGGAGATCCGCGAGGGGGCGGTCCTGTTCATCATGCCCGTCACCGACCCCGACGGACGGGACCGGGTGGTGGAGTGGTACCGGCTTCACGCCGAGGACGTGTACGACACGTCGGATCGACCCCCGGGTCCGCCCTTCTGGGGGAAGTACATCCGCCACGACAACAACCGGGACGGGCTCCAGCTCACCCTGGCGCTGAGCCGGCAGGTGGTGGGCCTCTTCGAGCACTGGAAGTACCCGGTGGGACTGGACCTGCACGAGTCGGTGCCCTTCCTCTACGTCTCCACCGGCACCGGTCCGTACAATCCCAATATCGACGCCATCACCCGTCACGAGTGGCAGTGGATTGCCCACCACGAGGTCACCCAGCTCACCTCCCACGGCATGCCCGGGGTCTGGACCCACGACTTCTTCGACGGTTGGAACCCGGGATACATGGTCTTCGCCCTGAACAACCGCAACGCCATCGGACGCTTCTACGAGACCTTCGGGAACTCGGTGCCCACCACCATGGAGCGCACCGTGGGGGGGAACCGGACTTCGGTGGAGTGGTTCCGGGCCAACCCTCCCTACCCGGAGGTGACCTGGTCGCTGCGCAACAACCTGAACTACGCCCAGAGCGGGGTGCTCCACTCGCTGCACCTGGTGGCCCGCAACCGTGACGAGGTGCTCCGCAACTACTGGCAGAAGA
>SKVI01000104.1 GCA_007129525.1 Gemmatimonadota bacterium
CGACCCTAACATTCTCGTAGCTTTTCGCTCCGAAGCAAGGTGTACCCAGCATGGCCACCAAAGAAGAAACGTACTTCAGGAAGGGATTCGGACTGAAGGCCGAGGTCCGGCCCGTAATCGAGGCGGAGTACCACTCCGAACTGGTGGACCGGATCCGCGCCCAGGGCTACCGCCGCACCTTCGGCGACGTGACGGTGCGGCTGGCCGAGGAGTTCGGCTTCTGCTACGGGGTCGACCGGGCGGTGGACTACGCCTACGAGACCCGGACCAAGTTCCCGGAGCGTCGGGTCTTCCTGCTGGGCGAGATCATCCACAACCCCCATGTGAATCAGCGCATGCGGGAGATGGGGATCGAGTTCATCTACCCTGACGACCACGGCGTCTTCGAGTTCGAACAGGTGAGTTCCGACGACGTGGTGATCCTCCCGGCCTTCGGTGTCACCATCGAGGCCTTGGACCAGCTCAAGGAGAAGGGGTGCGTCCTGGTGGACACCACCTGCGGCTCGGTGCTCCTGGTGTGGAAGCGGGTGGAGGGATACGCCCGCGACGGCTTCACCGCCATCATCCACGGCAAGTACACTCACGAAGAAAGCCGGGCCACCGCCTCGCAGGTCCGCAAGTACGAGGGGGGCAAGTACATCATCGTGAGGAACATGGAAGAGGCGGAAATGGTGTGTGACTACATCACCGACGCCCCCGACCGGATGTCCCGGGAAGCGTTCATGGAGCACTTCGCCGAGAAGTCGTCGGATGGATTCGACCCCGACGTGGACCTGCGCCGCTTCGGCGTGGCCAACCAGACCACCATGCTGGCCAACGAGTCGCTGGCCATTGGTGACCGCCTGGAGAAAGCGCTCCGGGAGGCGGAGGGCGACGCGTACGTGGAGGAGAACTTCCGCTCCTTCGGCACCATCTGCTCCGCCACCCAGGAGCGCCAGGACGCGGTCAAGGAGATGATGACCGATCCCCCGGACCTCATGATCGTCATCGGCGGCTACAACTCGTCCAACACCAACCACCTGGCCCATATGTGCCGCCAGTACACCCGGACCTTCCACATCGAGGACTCGGTGTGCATCGATGCGGAGACGGGCCGCATCCGGCACAAGCCCGAGCTGGCGGTGCACGCGCCGGAGAGTGTGGAAGAGGACTGGCTCCCGGAGGGCCCCTTCCAGCTGGGGCTCACCGCAGGGGCCTCCACCCCCAACAACAAGATCGGCGATGCCCTCCTCCGGGTCCTGAAGATCCGCGGGGTGGAGATCCCCGAGGGGCCCCGCCAGCCGCTTCCGATGGCGGGAGCCTGAAGGGGGAGGCCCAACAGCGCGGACCCCATCCACCGCCTGTTGACGGCACGGGTCCCATCCAACGGCCTGTTCATCCATTCCGGCGCCCCGAGCAAGCGGGAAGAATCCTCGTGTAATGCCGAGAGAGATCATGACTCAGCCCACCCGAGCCACGCCGGAGCAGTGGACCTACTCGGAGTATTGCCGACTACCGGACGACGGGAATCGCTACGAGGTCCTGGACGGTGAGGTGCTGGTGACCCCGGCGCCCACACCCCATCATCAGAAGGTGGTCCAGCGCCTTCTGGTATCGCTGCTGGACTACGTCGAGGACCGAGGGCTCGGGTGGGTGTTTCAGGACGTGGACCTCCTCCTGGCCCCGGGTCACTTTCTGCGGCCGGATCTCATGGTGGTCCCGGGAGCCCAGAGGCAGGGAATCACGGATCGAGGTGTTGAAGTGCCCCCGGCACTGGTGGTGGAAGTCCTGTCCCCATCCACCAGCACCATCGACAGGGAGAAGAAGCCTCGCGGTTACCTGGAGTTCGGCGTTCCGACCTACTGGGTCGTGGACCCGTTCGAGGGGGTGGTCTGGATGTGGGACTCCAACGCGGGCCCGGATCAGCCCAGGCGAGAGGACCAGAGGGTGCGCTGGACAATGGGAGAGGAAGCCGAACCGTTCGAGGCCGCTGTTGGCGGGCTGGTGGCTCCGCTCTGACACCAGGAGCCTGATCGGAAAGGGGGGTGGTCCGCCACCGAGGCGGCATTCACCCACCGAGGCGTCAGCCGCCGGCGCCGGTCTCCCGCTCGGCCATTCCCTTCCCCAACCGCTTCAGCAGTCGGCGGAGGTCGGCCTGCTCCTCGGTGGAGAGGTGGCTCACCAGATCGCGGATGAAGCGGGCATGGCCCGGAAAGACGCCGGCGATCACCTCCCGGCCCTGGGGGGTGAGGTGGGCAGTGATGACCCGGCGGTCCTCCTGGGAGCGCTCGCGGTACACGAGCCCCTGCTCCTCGAGGCGGTCCATGACGTAGGTGACGTTCCCCCCGGTGACCAGGAGCTTTTCGGCCAGCTCGCCCAGCGAGAGGGGACCCAGGTGGTGAAGCGCCTCCAGCACCCCGAACTGGGGAATGGTGAGGCCGTACTCCACCACCCGTGAGCCCACTACCCGGGAAAAGGTCAGGTAGGAGCGGGCCAGGACGATCCACAGTCGAAGCGCCGCATCTTCTTCCGACCCCCAGCTCCGGGGCGCCCCCTCGCTGCGGGCCGACTCCCCGTCGGCGAGAGCGATCCTGGAACCCGACATCCTCAGATGTGGATGGGCCGGCCCAGTGAGGCCAGTGCCGCTTCGGCCACCGCTTCCGAGAGGGTGGGATGGGGGTGAATGGCCTTCTCCATCTCCTCAGCCGTGGTCTCCAGATGGCGTCCCACCACGAACTCACCGATGAGCTCGGTGGCGTGGGGTCCGATGATGTGGGCCCCCAGGATCTCGGAGTATTTCTTGTCCCGAATCACCTTGATGAAGCCGTCGGCGTCGCCGTGCGCCAGTGCCCGGCCGTTGCCCACCCAGGGGAACTTGCCCACCTGGATGTCGTGGCCGGCTTCCTCCGCCTGCTCCTCGGTGAGTCCCACCGAGGCCACCTCGGGGTGGCAGTAGGTGCAGTTGGGGATGTTGCCGTAGTCCACCGGCCCGTGGGCTTCGCCGGCGATCTTCTCGACGCAGGCGATCCCCTCGTGGGAGGCCTTGTGAGCCAGGAGGGCACCGCCGGCGCAGTCGCCCACGGCGTACACCCCCTCCACGCTGGTCCGCATCCACTCGTCCACCTCGATGAAGTTGCCCTCCTCGGTCAGCTTCACCCCGGCTTCGTCCAGGCCGATGTCCTCCACGTTGGGGATCCGGCCCACCGCCGAGAGGACCCGGTCCACCGTGAGGGTCTGTTCCTCACCGTCCTTGTCCTTGAAGGTGAGGACCACCGAGTCGTCCCCGACCTCGGCCTGCTCCAGGCGGGCCCCGGTGTGCATGGTGATGCCCCGCTTCTTGTAGCTCTTCTCCATCTGGGCCGAGATGTCGCGGTCCTCCACCGGAAGAACCCGGTCCAGCGCCTCGATGATGGTCACCTCGGAGCCGTAGGCCTCGAAGATGTCGGCAAACTCCATCCCGATGGCCCCGGCGCCCACGATGGCCAGGGTCTCCGGGGCCTCGGTGGCGTGGAGGGCGTGGTCTGACGACCAGATGTACTCTCCGTCGATCTCCAGGAAGGGCAGGCTCCGGGGACGGGATCCGGTGGCGATGAGGATGTGGTCGGCCTCGTAGGTCTCCTCGCCGTCGTCGGAGTCCACCGTGACCTTTCCGTCGCCGGCCAGACGGCCCCAGCCCTGGAGGTGGGTCACCTTGTTCTTCTTGAAGAGCATCCCCACCCCGCGGTTGAGCTGCGCGGCCACCTTGCGGCTCCGCTCCTGGGCGGGACCCAGGTCTACGCTCACCTCGCCGGTGGAGATCCCGTGCTGGTCGGCCTTCTTCAGCTCGTTGACCAGGAGTGCCGAGGTGAGCAGCGACTTGGTGGGAATGCACCCGATGTTCAGGCACACGCCGCCCAGCTTGTCGGCCTCCACGCACGCCGCCTTCATGCCCATCTGGGACGCCCGGATGGCAGCCACGTAGCCGCCTGGACCACTTCCGATCACGATGAGGTCGAATTTCTTCCCGTCGTCAGCCACAGAGCCACCTCTTTGGGGGTCGAGGGCTCATCTTGCGTCGCGTCGGGGGTCGCACCGCGCACAGCGGCGGAACCATCGGCGCACCGGGGGAGCCCGTGATCCTTCCTTGAATCGCCGGCACAAGTTAGAGCGGAGGACGGGGGGTTGCCAACCCCGTCCGCGCCGAACACCACGGGGCGCCTGTGATGGGACCTTTGCGAGACGCCGCCGGACACCCTATTCTGAGGCGACTTTTTCCTCTTGCGTCCGGAGCACCTCATCATGTGGCTGATCGCCGTGCTCGTGTTGGCCCTGGCCCTGGGCCTCTTCGTGATCCTGACGTACAACGCCCTGGTCAAGCTCCGGGAGCAGGTGGACGGAGCCTGGGCAGACATCGACGTCCAACTCAAGCGCCGGCACGACCTGATTCCGAATCTGGTGGAGGCGGTGAAGGGATACGCCACCCACGAGCGCGAGACGCTGGAGGAGGTCATCCGGGCCCGCAACCAGGCGGTTTCCGCCGAAGGGCCCGAAGCACAGGCCGAAGCCGAAACCTTTCTGGGCAGCGCGCTCAAGTCGATGTTCGCCCTCTCGGAGGCCTACCCCGACCTGAAGGCGAACCAGAACTTCCTGGACCTCCAGGACAACCTGCGGGACACCGAGAATCAGATCGAGCGGGCCCGTCGCTACTACAACGCCATCGTACGGGACTACAACACCAAGATCCGACAGGTGCCGTCGAACATCGTCGCCAACGCCTTCCGCTTCACCCCTCGGGCCTTCTTCGAGATCGAGGAGGCCGAGCGGACCGCTCCAGCGGTGGACTTCGGCTCAGGCTCCTGACCGGCGGCCGGCCTCGAGGCGAACCGCTCCGAGCCCGGCTCCCTGGCCCTCCCAACTCCGGCGCTCCCAACGGCGGATGCCGTCGGTCTTCAACCATCGGTCAAACCAGTGCCATCAGGGGCTCCTCCAGAATGGAGGTGAGGGTCTGGAGGAAGCGGGACCCCTGAGCCCCGTCGATGACTCGGTGGTCACAGCTCATGGTGAGCTTCATCCGGGTCCGGATGTCCAGCTCCCCGTCCACCACCACCGGGCGCTCCTCCAACCCGCCCACAGCCAGGATCCCCGCCTCGGGCGGGTTGATCACCGCGGTGAACTCCTCGATTCCGAACATTCCCAGGTTCGACACCGAGAAGGTTGCACCAGTGTATTCGTCCGGCTTCAGCTTCTTGTCCCGGGCCCGACCGGCCAACTCCCGTACCTCCTGGGCGATGTGAGCCAATCCCTTCAGGTGAGCATCCCGGATCACCGGAGTGATGAGGCCGTCGTCGATGGCCACCGCCACCGCAAGATGCACCCGGTTGAAGCGCCGGACGTGGTCACCACCCCAGTGGGCGTTGCACTCCGGGTGCTTCTTCAGCGCCATGGCGGTGGCCTTCAGGATGATGTCGTTGTAGGAAACCTTGATTCCCTCCGACTCCAGACGGGCGTTGATCCGGGCCCGGGCGTCCACCATGCGGGTCATGTCCACGTCCACCGTGAGGAAGAAGTGGGGCACCGGCCCGATGGACTCCACCAGACGCTTGGCGATGGTCTTCCGCATCTGCGACAGGGGGACGTCCTCATAGTCCTCCTCGGCGGCGGGCTCGAAGGCGGGCACCTCCGGAGCTTCGGCCTCGCCCGGGACGCCCTCCTCCACTGCCTTCTCCACGTCGCGCTTCACGATGCGACCCCCGGGGCCGCTTCCCTCCAGAGCCGAGAGCTCCAGCCCCTCCTCGGCGGCCAGACGGCGTGCCAGGGGTGAGGCCTTGATCCGCTCCTCGTCCCCGGCGGCGGGGGCGTCCGCCTTCTCCGGGGCGGCATCAGCCTCCTCCTTGGGCTCCTTCTCCTCGGCCTCCTTCCCGTCCTCGTCCTCGGGCTCCTCCTCGGCTTCGGTCTCCTTCTCCTCGGGCTTCTCCCCGTCCTCCTCCTCGGGCTCTTCCTCGGCTTCGGGTTCCGCCTCGGCCTCGTCATCCGCGTCCTCTTCGGACTCCTCCGCCTCGTCGGTCTCGTCAGGAGCCTCGTCGCCGTCCACCAGGTCGGAGATGTCCTCGTCCTCGTCTCCGATGACCGCGATGACGTCGCCCACCGGGGCCGTGCCGCCCTCCTCCACGAGGATCTTGCGAAGGACCCCTTCGCCCCGGGCTACCAGCTCCATGGTGGCCTTGTCCGTCTCGATTTCAGCCAGAACGTCGCCGTTCGAGACCTCGTCGCCCTCGGACTTGAGCCACGATACGATCTGTCCCTCTTCCATGGTGGGGGAGAGGGCCTCCATGTGGACCTTGGTCGCCATTCGTCTTCGCCTCGTCGTCCCGGTCGTGTGCGCCCCCGAGCCGCCGCCGCTCCGGCGTCGGTCGGGATGCCCGCCGCGCCCCTGGGGGGGCGGTGCCGGGGGGGAGACCCCGGTGGGCGGCGCGTGTGGTTGTGGATTCAGTCGCGGTAGAGCACCCGGTTGCAGGCCGCCACCACGCGGTCCGCGTCGGGCTTGGCCAGCTTCTCCAGATTCTTCGCGTACGGCATGGGCACGTCGGCCTGCGTGACCCGGAGCACCGGCGCGTCCAGATAGTCGAAGGCTTCCTCCTGGATCGTGGTGACGATCTGCGAGCCGATGCCCACGTAAGGCCACCCCTCCTCCAGGTAGACCGCCCGGTTGGTCTTGCGGACGGAGGCCAGGATGGCGTCTACGTCCAGGGGCCGGAGGGTGCGCAGGTCCAGGACCTCCACGTCCACGTCCTCCTTCTCCAGCTTCCCGGCCACCTGCAGGGCCAGGTTCACCATCTTGCCGTGGGTGATGAGGGAGACATCGGCCCCCTCGCGCTTGACCTCGGCCTTGCCCAGGGGGATCACGAAGTCGCCGTCGTCCGGGTCGGGAACCTCTCCCTTCATGTTGTACAGGAGCTCCCCCTCCATGAAGGCCACCGGGTCATCGTCGCGGATGCTGGCCTTGAGAAGGCCCTTGGCGTCGGCGGGGGTCCCCGGAGTCACCAGCTTCACCCCCGGGGCGTGCACGTACCAGGTCTCGCACGCCTGGGAGTGCTGGGCCGAGAGCTGGAGGGCCGCGCCGGTGGGGCCCCGAAAGACCATGGGGATGGGAATCTGGCCGCCGGTCATGTAGTACATCTTGGCAGCGGAGTTGATGACCTGATCCAGCGCCAGAATGGAAAAGTTGAAGGTCATGAACTCCACGATGGGCCGGAGGCCCGTCATGGCGGCTCCCACCCCCAGGCCGGCGAAGCCCAGCTCCGAGATGGGGGTGTCCACCACGCGCCGGGGACCGAAACGCTCCAGGAGCCCTTTGGACACCTTGTAGGCCCCGTCGTACTCCGCCACCTCCTCTCCCAGGAGGAAGACGGACTCGTCGCGCTCCATCTCTTCGGCCAGGGCCTGGTTCAGAGCTTCTCTGTATGTGATCTCTGGCATCGCAGCGTTGGTTCGGAGGTCAGTGGGTGGGAGCGCCCGAAACCGGGCGGCTCGGATCGGAGGCCCGGGCGGAGCGGCGTGCAGGGCCGGTCACCGGTCCCGCCCGTCCATGAAGAGCCGCCCATGTTCGTTGAGTTCGGCGTACACGTGGGTGTAGAGTTCCTCCTCAGAGGGGAAGGGCGAGTCCTCGGCGAACTCCACCGCCTCGTCCGCCACCTTCCGGGCCTCCTCGTCCAGGGCCTCCAGCTCGTCCTGCGTCATGATCTCGGCGTCGAAGAGGCGTTCCCGGAGAACGCTGATGGGATCCTCCTTCTCCTTCTTCTCCTCCACCTCGTCCTTGGACCGGTAGGTGCCGCTCACCGGGTCGGACATGGAGTGACCCTTGAAGCGATAGGTGCGGGCCTCGACGTACTGCGGTCCGGCCCCGTCGCGGACCTCCTTCACCAGGTCCTCCACGAAGCTCCAGGTTTCGATGATGTCCTGGCCGTTCACGCTGTGGGTGGGCACGCCGTAGCCCTCCCCCCGCTCCTCGATGGAGACGGCCGACACCCGCTCGATGGCGGTCCCCATGCCGTATTCGTTGTTCTCGACGACGTAGATGACGGGGAGCTCCCAGACGGCCGACATGTTCATGGCCTCGTGGAAGGCCCCCTGGTTCACCGCCGCGTCTCCCAGAAAGCAGACGCAGACCTGGTCCTCCTCGCGGTACTTGATGGCCCATCCCATGCCGGCGGCCAGGGGAACCTGCGCACCCACGATCCCGTGCCCGCCCATGAAGCGCTGCTCGGCTCCGAAGATGTGCATGGAGCCACCCTTCCCCCGGGAGACCCCGCCATCCCGGCCGAAGAGTTCGGCCATGACCGGCCCGGGTTCCAGTCCCTTCGCCAGGGCCTGGGTGTGGTCCCGGTAGGCGGTGATGACGTAGTCCTTCTCCTGGAGGGGGCCGATGAAGCCCAACGCCACGGCCTCCTGACCGATGTGCAGATGGCAGAAGCCGCCGATCTTGCCGATGGCGTAGGCTTCCTCCGCCTTTTCTTCGAACCGCCGGTAGAGGAGCATTTCGCGCATGAAGTGGTGGAGCTGCTCCCGGTCGAACCGGTCGATCCCCTCGTCTCCACCCTCCTTTTCGGCGCCGTCGTTGGCGTCGGTCTTCTTCTCGTCCTGGGTCTCTGTCTTGGGCATGGCGTCAACCGTCCTTCGATCCGTTGGAACCGGGGCGGCCCATCTCCAACTGGACGAGCCCCGGCGTGGGTACCTCGGCGGGTGCCGGAATGTCGGCTTCCATCACTTCCTGAATGGGGCCGGCGCCGCCGGCCTCCACCTCTCGGGCCTGCTCCTTGGCGTGGTACGAGGACCGCACCAGGGGACCGGACTCCACGTGGCGGAAGCCGTACTCCCCCTCGCCCACCTCCTTCCACATCCGGAACTCGTCGGGGGTGACCCAGCGGGCCACGGGAATGTGGTCACCGGAGGGCCGCAGATACTGGCCCAGGGTCAGGATGTCCACCGCAGCCTCCCGGAGGTCCGACATGGCCTGGCGAACCTCGGGCTCGGTCTCGCCCATTCCCATGATGATGGAGGTCTTGGTGAGGATTGAATCGTCAATTCGCTTGGCGGCCCCCAGAAAGGAGATGGAGCGCCAGTACCGGCCGCCGGGTCGGACGTCGGGATGGAGCCGATCCACCGTCTCGAGGTTGTGCCCCAGGATCTCCGGCTTGGCGTCCATGACCACCTTCAGGGCGTCCTCGTCCCCCTTGAAGTCGGGGATCAGCACCTCGACGGAGCACCCCGGGACCCGCTTTCGGATCTGGCGGATGGTCTCGGCGTAGATCCCGGCGCCTCCGTCCGGCAGCTCGTCGCGGTTCACCGAGGTGATGACGGCGTGCTCCAGCGCCATGGCCTGCACCGTCTCGGCCACCCGCCGGGGTTCATCCTCGTCCAGCTCCGTGGGCATGCCGTGGGCCACCGCGCAGTACTTGCACGCCCGGGTGCAGACGTCGCCCAGAATCATGAAGGTGGCGGTGCCGGCCTCCCAGCACTCACCGATGTTGGGACAGCCGGCCTCCTCGCAGACCGTGTGGAGCGACTGGCTCCGCATGAGCTCCTTCAGGTGCCGGTAGTTGCTCCCCCCCGGAGAGCGAACCTTGAGCCAGCGGGGCTTCCGCTCGGCCATGTCGACGGTCTCGATTCCTTCGTGCGCGCGAATCCGGGCGGTCCCCTTGGGCTTCACCACCCCCGTGTCCTTCTCTCCGGGATGGTAGCCGCCTGGCACCCGATCGTCCTTCCGGTCCGCGTCGCGGTCGGACCTGGTTGCGGTTTTCGCCACGATATCGTTGCCTCCCGATCCGAGCCGTCGCCGGGTCGGATCGACATGAACCACCTGGGCATCGTGAGTGAGGACCGAAGGCCGAAAAAAAAGGCCCCTCGCACGTGGCGGGGAGCGCAATTCGGGCGCTCCACCCTCGGGTTCGAAGCCCCGGTGGCCGGTGAGCAGGTTTTGGAGAGATGATAGCACCCGTCAAGGTGGGTGGGCAACAGCCCTTCCGGCATCGGGCCGTCGCCGAGGGGAGCCTCGAACCGGCTGCAGGAAGGTGCGGGAAGGGGGTGTGGCCGTTACCTCAGCTGGGGCCGGCGGGTGGTCCCGAGTGGTCCAGGAGGTGACGGACCACGTCCCGGGGGTCGTCGGTAACCTTCATGAGCTCCAGGTCGCCGGCCGAGACGTTGCCCTGCAGCTCCATGACCCCCTCGAGCCACTCCATGAGGCCGGCCCAGTACTTCGGCCCGAAGAGAACCACGGGGAAGTCGCGGATCTTTCCGGTCTGGATGAGCGTCAGCGACTCGAAGAGCTCGTCCATGGTCCCGAAGCCACCTGGAAAGATCACGAACCCCCGGGCATACTTCACGAACATGGTCTTCCGGACGAAGAAGTACCGGAAGTTCACCCCCCGGTCCACGAAGGGGTTCATGCCCTGCTCGAAGGGCAACTCGATATTGCAGCCCACCGACTTGGCACCGGCGTCCTGGGCGCCCCGGTTGGCGGCCTCCATCATTCCCGGGCCCCCGCCGGTGATGATGCTGAATCCTGCCTCACCCAGCAGC
The DNA here is from genome assembly GCA_007129525.1 of Gemmatimonadota bacterium. Lineage (GTDB taxonomy): Bacteria > Gemmatimonadota > Gemmatimonadetes > Longimicrobiales > Gaopeijiaceae > PWLA01. The sequence continues at coordinate 10,534 of SKVI01000104.1, forward strand.
CGAGCCGTCTCGCGACACGCCTCGTAGAGGGGATCCGTGGGAAGGGTTCGGGCAGAGCCGAAGATGGAGACGGCGGGCCCCAGCCGGGAGAGCGCCTCGAAGCCCTCCACGAACTCGCCCATGATGCGAAAGACGCGCCATGCATCGGCGCCCATGGCCGGGGGGATGATCTCGGGTGGAACCTCCGACCGGAGGAAACGTTCGTCTTCGGTCTCGCCCACGGGTTCATGCTCCCCCGACAAGGGAGCGACGCCCTCGGGGGGGTGGGCCGAAGGGTCTCGACTGGTCATGGCACGTGCTCCGCTGGAGCGTTGGTGGTGTCAGACATGGGATCGCTACAAGCCGCTGGGATAGTCGAGAAAGGTCCAGGGCAGGCCGAACTCGCGCTCTACGCGCCGAGCCAGGGCCTTCACTCCCCAGGTCTCGGTCCGGTAGTGACCCCCCAGGAGCACATTGAGGCCCAGCTCCATGGCATCCACGTACGCATGGTGGTTCGCCTCCCCGGTAATGAGGGTGTCCAGCCCTGCCTTGACCGCCTCCTCGAGGAACGAACCTCCCCCGCCCGTGACGATGCCCACCCGTTGGACCCGCTCCGGTCCCCCCGGGAGGAGCTGTACCGGCCCACCCAGCACATCCTCTGCCCGCGCTGCCAGGCGCTGCCTCGGTTCATCCACCTGACCCTGGAACCCGATGTCCCGCTCTTCGTGGGTCCCAAAGCGCTCCTCCGGCTGAATGCCCAGGGCCCGGGCCAGCTCGGCGCAGTTGCCCACCTCCGGGTGGGCGTCCAGCGGCAGGTGAACCGAGTACAGGGCCACATCATGCCGGATGAGAGGCGCCAGGCGGGCGTACATCCGGCCCGTCACCGGTGCCGCGCCGCCCCAGAACAGCCCGTGATGGACCACCAGGAGTTCCACGCCTGCGTCCACGGCTCCCGCAACGGAGTACTCGGCGGCATCCACGGCAACGCCCATTCGGTGGACGGGGCCAGGGGCGGCCACCTGGAGGCCGTTCAGAGCCCCAGGATAGTCCGGAAAGCCGGGCACGCCCAGGAGCTCGTTCATAAAAGCGATCACGAATTCTAGTTCTACTCCCCCCTCCTGCCCTCGGTCCCGGGTCTCAGGGGAGGTGTCGTCACCGGCTTTCTCCGACTGGGTTGAGTTGGATGACATGGTATGAACCGGGGTGTTGAAAGGCGCTAAGGGGGAAGCGAAACAGCCAGGAGAAGATTGTGGACAATCCGGCGGCCGCGTGTGGGCAACTCCGTGGAAAACCCCTTGTGACAAGACGTAAGGCGTCTGTGGCCAATGCGTTGCGGGGTTATCCACATTCGTGGAGAACCTGACGGCATTTCAAGCAACGCCGACTTCACGCACCCGCCCCTGCCTCTACGGCCGTGCGCCCCACCTGCTTCGGTCCGTCGCCCCGTTGCCCACTTCGGGCCGTCTCCGCCGCCACGTCCACAGTGTCGGGAACCTCCACCTCATCGTCCATGCGGACACGCCCATTCACCGTGGCTCCTTCATCCAGCTTCATCCTCCGGGTGAGTACTTCACCGTCGATCTGCGCGCCGGCCTGAACCTCCAGGCGGGAAGCAGCCACCAGGGTCCCCGTAACGGTGCCCGCGATGACCGCGTCATGGGTGGTGACATCCCCGTCCACCATCCCCTCCTTTCCCACCACGACGGCCTTGTCGGCTCTCACGCTTCCCACCACCCTGCCCTCCACCCGAATGGTTCCCTGCGCCGTGAGGTCACCCATGACTTCCATGCCCGGTCCGATGATGGAGATGACGCCTCCGGGCTGATCCTCGGCGGACTCTCGCTTCCTGGCTTTGATCATGACCGTGACCTCCGGGGAGCTTCAGTGGCTCTGGACGTGCTGCTGAGTCAGGATGGTAGCGTGGTTCAGGGCTGCTGCACCAGGGTGAGTGGATCCACCGGGCGGCCGTCCAGGAGGATCTCGAAGTGTAGATGGGGTGCCGTGGAGCGACCGGTCGACCCAGTCAGACCAAGCACTTCCCCGGGTCGGACCAGGTCTCCCGGCTCCACCACGATGTGGGATGCGTGGGCGTAGAGGGTGCGGTAGCCCTCTCCGTGCTCCAGGATGACATAGAGGCCATATACCGGATCATCGGCGGCCTCCACCACCCTTCCCGGGCCCGCGGCCCGAATATAGGAGCCGGCGGCCACCGCCACGTCAATGCCTGGATGGCTCCCGTCGCCTCCCTCCACCAGGGGCTGCGTAATGAAACCTCGTTGACTGAGGGGCCACTCGGTCGGGCCCTCCGCCCCGGCTCCGGAAGCGCCGGGCTCGCTCCCCGCCGCCGGCGGCGGAAGGGCTCCGGGACCCGCCTCCGGGAGCGCGCCGGGGGTGAAGAGGTTTCGGATTCGTTCGTAGGCGGCCTCGGTCTCGGCCAGCGCCGAGGCCAGCTCCGTGATCTGCTCCCGTTCGGCCCGCAGCTCCGCCACCTCACGCTCGAGCTGGACGGCTCGCCAATGCCGAGCGGCGAAATAGCCCCAACTTGCCAGGATGACGCCGCCCAGGACGACGCCGGCGACCACCCCTACGATCAAAGCCCGGAGTCGCCGGGAAGACAGGCTGATGCTGCGCGTTTCGCCCTCGCCGGGGCGCACCACCATGATGGTGAGGCTACGCTCTTCATCCATTGTCTTGCGATCCGTGGGCCCGCTCTGCTCAGCCCACCACCGAGGAAGGGTCCTCGCCGGTGATGAGCTCGTAGATGCGGGCGAAGTCTTCGTTGGAGCGAAAGGGGATCTGGAGTCGGCCCGAGCCATCTCTCTTCACCTTGAGCGTGGCGCGGGTCCCCAGCCACCCCTGAAGAGCCTCCTCGAACGCCTCTACGGCCGGGTCGCGCCTGCCGGCCGCGGCCCCCGCGTTCCGCGAGGGGGCGTCGGCATCGTCCTCCCGGGTCCGTGGGCCCTTTCGGGTCCGGGCCTCCACCTCCCGGACCGACCACCCCTCCGCCGCCGCCCGCCGGGCCAGCTGGGTGATTCGTCCCGGGTGCTCGAGCGACAGAAGCGCCCGGGCATGGCCCATGGAGAGCTCGTTGTTCTCCAGCAGACGCCGCACGGAGGGCGGCAACTTCAGGAGGCGGAGGAGATTGGCCACCGTGGAGCGCTTCTTCCCCACCATTTCGGCGATCTCACCCTGCGTGAGGTCGAAATCCTCCGCCAGGGTCCGGTACCCTTGCGCCTCCTCCAACGGGCCCAACTCCTGTCGCTGAATGTTCTCCACCAGCGCCAGCACCAGGAGGGACTGATCGTCCACGTCCCGGACCACCGCCGGCACGCGGCTCCAGTCCAGGCGGGTTATGGCCCGGAACCGCCGCTCCCCGGCCACGAGCTGGTACTGAGACGAATCGTCAGGGTCCGTCCGAACCACCAGCGGCTGCAGAAGACCGTTTTCCCGGATGCTTTCGGCGAGCTCGGCGAGCTCCTGCTCCCCGAACTCCCTCCGGGGCTGGAACGGGTTGGCCACGATGGCGGTCCGCTCAAGGGAGCGGAGGGCGGGATCATCGCGGCTGGGTCGGAGGGCTTCGTCGCCCAGCAGGGCGCTGAGCCCCTTCCCCAGCCGTCCGGGCCG
>SKVI01000101.1 GCA_007129525.1 Gemmatimonadota bacterium
AAGATCGGCAAGCGCCTGAAAGCCCTCGGCGTGCCCACACCGCGAGGCGGCGCGCTCTGGACCGCTGGGAACCTGTTGCCGATCATGCGCAATCCCGCCTACATCGGCACTTGGATCCTGAACCGCACCCGGACCACGGAAAGAGGCAAGGAACTCCGGCCTGAGGACGAATGGATCACGGTGGCCGTGCCCCCGATCGTCTCCCGGGAGCTGTTCCTCGAGTCCCAGCGGCGTCACGAAGAGAACAAGCAGTTCAGTCCTCGCCGCCTCAAGGACGAGCAACGATGGCTTCTCCGAGGTCTGCTGCGTTGTGCCCTCTGCGGCCACGCGATCGTTTGCGTGCGAACCAGTAGCAAGGGCAGCTCCATCGACTATTACCGCTGCCGGCACACAGCCGATACCCTCACCCCTTGCCGTGCTCCGTATGTTAGGGCTGCGGACCTGGACGACTTCGTCTGGAACGAGGTCCGCCGCACGCTTTCTGACCCTTCCGTGCTCCAGCAAGCGGCGGCAGGTGGAGCGACCGTATCGGCAGACGCAAGCCTTCTCCAGGCCCAGATGGCCACCTTACAGAAGCGGCTCCACGCAACTCAGAAGGAACGCCAAAGACTCGTGGACGCCTATCAGACCGGAACCTTAGAGTTGCCCGAACTCGAGCCACGGCTCGCCGGACTTCGTCTCCGGCAGGAGCAGGCCGAGGTCGAACTCCATCGTCTCTCGGAAATGAACCGGCAGCACGCGGCCGAGCAGGACCTCTTGGAGCGTCTCGACCTTCTGGCCGCTCGGGTTCGCGGCGAGATCGACACGCTCCCCTTCAAGGAACGCCAGGGGCTCCTGCGCGAGGTGGTCCAGAAGATCGATGCCGCGCCCTACGCCGCCGTGTAAGGTTGTTTCTGTAAAAGAGGAGTGAGGGGGGAGCGGGAAGGCCTGGTTGCAGAAACGGGCCCCGGCCCCTTCGGTTGAGAAGAGGAGCTGCGAACAACTCAACTTAACCGAGGAGGGAACCGTGACCCGTCAGGAACAATCTCAGGCCGTCGTGGAGTGGATGCAAGCCGCGGTGGGGAAAGACGAGGACCTGTTTGCCACCATCGTGCGGGCTGGGATCCAGGCGTTGATGGAGGCGGAGCGGGACGGGCATGTAGGAGCAGAGCGATTCGAGCGCACGGGCGTGCGGCGCACGCAGCGCAACGGCTACAAGCCGAGGACGTTGGTGACGCGGGTGGGGACGCTGGAGCTTCGGGTGCCGCAGACCCGGGACGGCCAGTTCTACCCGTCGGTGCTGGAGCGCTATCAGAGGAGCGAAGGGGCGCTCATCGCCACGTTGGCGGAGTGCTGGGTGCAGGGGGTGAGCACCCGGAAGGTGGCGGCGATCTGCCGGGAGCTGTTCGGCGACGAGGTGAGCCACTCTGGCGGTGAGCCAGTATGCCCGGCGTCTGGACGAGGAGCTGGAGCCGTGGCGGACAAGACCTCTGGAGGGAGAGTACCCATATGTGTTCTTGGACGCCCGCTACGAGAAGGTGCGCCTGGAGCATCGGGTGGTGGACATGGCCGTGTTCGTGGCGATCGGTGTGAACGCGGAGGGACGGCGCGAGGTGCTCGGGGTGGAGGTAGCCCATGGGGAGTCGCGGGCGACCTGGAGCGCGTTCCTCGAGGGGCTCGTGGAGCGAGGCCTGAGCGGAGTCCAGCTTGTGGTCTCCGACGCCCACGCGGGGCTCCAGGATGCGCGGCGGGCCCACTTCTCGGGTGTGCCGTGGCAGCGGTGCCAGCGCCACTTCCTGATGAACGCGCTGGAACGGGTACCGAAGGCGATGGAGAGCCGGCTTCAGCGGGCGCTGCGGCGGGTGTGGGACGAGGCGGAGACGCACGAGGAAGCGAGGACGGAGCTCGGAGCGCTGGCGGAGAGCCTCGCGGCGGAGCATCCGGAGCTGGCCGAGTGGCTTGAGCCTGGCTTATTCATGATGGCGAGTTCAGGGGGCATGATCACCGGATCAGGGGGTGAGCGAGGCCGAGGCGGCTTCGGTCGGGGTCCGTGGAGGCACCTCCCCCTTTCCCCCACGAGGGGGTCGCCGGTGTCCCGCATCTCCCCGCCCGATGGGTCCTACGCCGCGGACAGGGTCTCGGGCGCGGGGGAGCCCCGGGCCGGCGGGAGCGCCTCGATGGCCCGGGCCAGGTCGGTCCACAGGGAACTGCGATCCGCGGGGAGCCAGACCGTGATCCGCCGCTTCCCGAGGGTCACGCGAGCGGGGACCTTGAGGACGTGGTCCCGGAACCGCTGCCGGGACCAGAGTCGACGGTGCTGGTCCCGGATCAAGGACCGGGCGGCATGAAGGAGGTTGGCCGCGTGCAGGGTGAGGAGCCAGCGGGCTTCGTTGGCCCCGAACGCATCATAGGTCGGGGTGGGGAGGCGAACCCGCTCGCCTCGGTAGTGCTCCTTGGGGCGAGGCGAGGAGGGCAGCCCCACTTGGAAGGCTCCGTTCAGCTCCCCGAAGTCCCGCTCGGCGTCGCCCCGTCCCCGGTATCGCTCCAGGAGCTGGAACCCGTCCATCTCCTCGGCCGGGGCATTGGTCAGGAGGAAGAAGTGGTCGAGGAACAGCTCTCCCTGATCGCCGGGCCGCTCGAGCACCACGAGAACGACCCGGCGGGGAGCCGTCCAACTGCCGGCCTGGTAGGTGAGTTCGTGGACCCAGGTCCGGCCCTCCCGCGGGGGCCGGCCCGGCGGCCGCTTGAGATGCGGTTCGGCGAGCCGGTCCAGCGCCCGGTTGCCCCGGAGCCGGGCCACATACCGGATGCCGCGGTCCTCCAGGGCCCGAAGGAGGTGGGGCTCCGGGAAGCCGGCGTCGATGCGCAGCCACACCTCCAGATAGTAGCGCGCCAACTCTTCGAGGATGGGGAGGATGAAGGCCTGCCCCCCGTCGGCGGTATGGGCCTGGCCCTCCCGGAGCTTGCCTCCCAGGAAGTCCCCGCCCTCCAGGCGGGCCACCAGCGGATGGTAACAGCGCCGGCGGTAGTGGCCGTTGTAGGCCGTGCCCGGCTGATGGCCGTGGACCTCGATGGGCAGCGGGTCCATGTCCACGATCGCCTCCGCCCGCCACTGGCCCTCCACCAGGCCGAGCCGTCGCTTGGTGAGCATGAGCAGTGCCCGACCCAGGGCCTCGCGGTTCTCTTCCCTCGCCAGGGTCCCGAGCAGACGCGACAGCGTGGGCTGGCTCGCGAGACCCTCCGGGACCCCGGGGCCGGGGGCGGGCCGCACCGGGGCCTCGCCTCGCCGCTCGGACACGGCGAGCCGCAGGAGGGGGTCGTCGCGAAGAAGGGTGGCGTCGCTGTGGTCCGTCCATCCCTGGGCCCGAAGGAGGAGATCGGTGAGCACGAGCTCGCCGAAGGGGTGTCGGATCCGCTCCGGGTCCCGCCGGTCGGCGAGGACGTCAACGAGAAGCGCTCGGTAGCCGAGCCGGTCGGCCAGTTCCCGCAGCAGGAGCGCTCCTGCGTCCCCGCTGAGACGTTCGGCCCGGGCTTCCACCCGGATGCTGCGGTTGAATTTCGGCTGGAAGAGCGTAAGTTGAGACTCACCCATGGCGTGTGTTGTGGGGCAGTATGTGGCTGGATGGCTTTGACACCTCCAACCTACTGCGGCCCAACAACATGCGCCATGGGCTTTTTGTCCCTACGCTATCCCCTCACTATCCACGTCGTGAATAAGACAGGATGAGTCGGGCGTGCCTCGGGAGGGATGGCTTCATCCGGAGGGTGAGCATGTGCTTGGACGGCCTGGCTCTTGCCTCACTTTAAGCGGAAGTTACCTCTGTAGCGATCTATGAGTTTATGGCGCCGTTGAGCCAAGTGTCTTTGATTTGGCGGGTACGGCATACTGGCTACAACCGGTAGGCGACGTCGAGCAACTCGAAGGCTTTCTCCTGAAGCGGGGTGGGTCGAGAGTACTTGTGGAAGGTGACCTCAGTGCCCTCCACACGGGTCTCGTTCTTGGTC